>JAHZLQ010000005.1 GCA_022599775.1 Gammaproteobacteria bacterium | reverse complement strand
GCATGGATTCCGGGTTCCCGCTGCGCGGGCCCCGGAATGACGGAAACGGTCGGACATCCGCTCAGCAAGCGGCGTCAGGTCGGCAACAGCGTTCCTGTCGCGGCCCGCCGTGCGTCACCCACCATGCAAACCTCACCCCAGCTCCGTCATTCCGGACAAGCTGCGGGCTTGAGCCGGAATTCACGCGACATCCGGTGAGGCCGCATGGATTCCGGGTTCCCGCTGCGCGGGCCCAGGAATGACGGCGCGCCGATACGCCTCAGAACTTCGGCACTTCGCGCGGCCGTAGATCGAACAGCAGCACCTCGGCTTGGTCGCCCCTGGAGAACTGCAGCCGGGTCTCCTCGCGGACACGTGCGCCATCGCCCTCGCCCAGCCGCTGGCCGTCGACTTCGACCGAGCCACGCGCAATGTGCACGTAGGCGTAGCGCTGTTCGTCGAGCTCGACACTGGCGCTCTCGTCACCGTCGAACAGGCCGGCGTAGACGCGCGCGTCCTGATAGACGCCGAGCGAACCGTCGTCACCGTTCGGGGAGACGATCAGACGCAAGCGCCCGCGCCGTTCGGATTCGTCGAAGTGCACCTGCTGATAGCGCGGCGCCACGCCCTTGCGATCCGGCACGATCCAGATCTGCAGGAAGTGCACAGGATCGACCGCGAAGTGGTTGTACTCACTGTGGCTGATCCCCGAACCGGCACTCATCATCTGCACGTCGCCGGGACGGATCACCGAGCCGGTGCCCATCGAATCCTGATGCGCGAGCGCGCCTTCGAGCACGTAGGAAAAAATCTCCATGTCCGCGTGCGAATGGCGCCCGAATCCGCCGGACGGCGAAACGCGATCATCGTTGATCACCAACAGGTCGGAGAAGCCGATCTGCTCGGGGTCGTAGTAATGACCGAACGAGAAGCTGTGATGCGAGTCCAGCCACGAAAAACCGGCGTGGCCGCGATCCTGTGCGTGTCTGACTTCAATCATCGTCGTACTCCTTGTGTTGTCGGCCGCTCAACCGGCGGCGGTCTTGTCCCACGGCGGGGTCGGCGCCTTGAGGCGCGCACCGTCATAACCGTGGACCTCGCCGTAATCACCCTGCCCGGCGTTCCACTCGCGCACCGCGGTCGACAGCTCGTCCTGGGTGCGTGCCACGAAGTTCCACCACATCAGCACCGGCGTCTCGAACGGCTCGCCGCCGATCAGGGTCAGGCGTGCCGCACCGGAGGTGCGAATCGCCAGAGACTCGCGACCACCGCCGAGGTACAGCAAGCTGCCCGGTGCCAGCGTTTCACCGTCGAACTCGGCCTCGCCTTCACTGACCAGCGCGGCGTATTCGAAGTCCGGCCGCAGCGGCAGGCTTGTGGCAATGCCCTGCGTGGCTTCCATGTCCAGGCCAAGCGCCGGCGAATACAGGCGCGCCGGCGACACCTCGCCCAGCATCTCGCCCACCAGCACGCTGATGCGCAGACCGTCGCGTTCGATCACCGGCAAGCTCGGGTAGTGATCGAACGCCGCTTCGATCGCGCGCGATTCGTCCGGCAAGGCGATCCAGAATTGCAGGCCGTGCAATTCCGGCGAGCGCGGCAGCGGGGACTCTTCCGAATGCGAAATGCCGCGTCCGCTGGTCATCAGGTTGAGCTGGCCGGGCCGGATGGTCTGCAAGGATCCGAGGCTGTCGCGGTGCAAGATCTCGCCGCGATGCAACCACGTCACCGTTTGCAGCCCGATGTGCGGATGCGGTGCCACGCGCATGCCATCGCCGTGCGCCACGTCCACCGGGCCGAAGTGGTCCATGAAGGTCCAGGGTCCGACCATGCGGCGCAGGCGCGTCGGCAGAGCGCGGCGAATCCGCATGCCCTCACCCAATACGGTTTCGGTGGCGGGCAGCAACTGGCGTTCGGCTTGCAACAGGCTCATGACTGGACTCCTTCGGTGCTCAGGCTGGACACGATGTCGATCTCGCCCGTCAGCAGCTTGTGCACCGGGCAGGCATTGGCGATCTGCAGCAGACGCTGACGCTGTTCGTCATCGAGCGCACCCAGCAGCTCGATACGGCGTTCGATGCGGTTGCCCCCGGATGGCGGCGCGCCTTCGGGGTTCAGGGTCAGATGCACCTGCACCGTCTCCAGCGGCCATTGCTTGCGCGCGGCGTACATTTTCAGCGTGATCGCGGTGCAGGCGCCGAGACTGGACAGCAGCAGAGTTCTGGGTGACGGACCGGCATCGACCCCGCCGTCTGAAAGCGGCTCGTCGCCGATCCACTGGTGGCGGCCGTCACTCAGGGTGACGGTGTAGGGCACTGCGCCGATCGAGGCGCTGGCAGTGATGACTTCGGACATGGCTTGATCTCTCGCGACTGTTTGAAAGGGCACGCCGATCCGCCGGACCGGCGTGCGAGGTTTCAGGCTTGGGCGAACTTGCGGACGCCGCGACCTTTCAGTCGCGCATCCAGACTCCACACGCCCGCACCATGACCCGCCAGCAGCAGGAAGCCGCCGGCGATCGCGATGTTCTTGAGGAACATCACCTGCTGCGTCGGGTCCTGGACGTCGGCATGGAACAGCACGGCCGATGCGACACTGAAGCCGGCCAGCAGCAGTGCGGCGATACGGGTGTAGGCGCCGAGCAGGATCGCCAGACCGCCCAACACTTCCAGCGCGATCACGGCCGGCAGCACGCCGCCCGGCACGCCGACCGATTCCATGTAGCCCTGCGTGCCAGCGTACTGACCGATCTTGCCGAGCCCGGCAATCAGAAAGATGGCGGACAGACCGACCCGCCCTGCGAGATCGCTTGTCTTGATGATGGTGTTCATTGGACGCTCCCTTACGTTCGATGGATGCACGCCGCCTGCGGCTTTGCGTGGAAGAGAATTTATATTCGGAACAAACGATTGATAAGACACTATTTTCGCGACACACTGTTCTGAATTCAGGACAGTGTGTCGCTATGGAAGACCTCAACGACTTCTACTACTTCAGCGAGGTCGCCCAGCGCGGCGGCTTCTCGGCGGCCGCGCGCGCCCTGAAGATCCCGAAGTCCCGCTTGTCGCGACGCATTTCGGAGCTGGAAGCACGACTTGGCGCCCGCCTGCTGCTGCGCACCACGCGGCAGTTGCATCTCACTGCGATCGGCGAGGATTTCCTGCACCACTGCCGCGCCATGGTCACCGAGGCGCAGGCCGCGCAGGAACTGATCGAACGCGGCATCGCCGAACCGCGCGGCCGTATTCGCGTGGCCTGTCCGGTGATGCTGGCACAGCGTCAACTCGCGGCGATGCTGCGTCAGTTCATGGACAGCTATCCGAAGATCAGCGTGGAGCTGGAGGCGAGCAACCGGCGCGTGGACGTGGTGGCCGAAGGCTTCGATGTAGCGATTCGTGCGCGCGTACCGCCCTTGCAGGACGGCGACCTGGTGGCCAAGCCATTGGGCATCGCGCGCCGTCTGCTGCTGGCCAGCACCGAACTGCTGGCACGGCTGGGCGAACCGGCGGAACCGGAAGACCTGAAACGCTACCCCAGCCTCGGCCTGAGTGCGCCGGATGGACGCCACGTGTGGCGACTATCACGCAAGGACGGGCTCAAGCGCGATGTCGAATACCGGCCTCAACTCGTCACCGATGAAATGATGCTGCTGCACGGTGCCGCGCTGGCCGGCCAGGGCATCGTGCAACTGCCCGAACTGGTCTGCCAGGACGACATACGGTCCGGGCAGCTGGTTCGTGTGTTGCCGGACTGGAGCACGGCGCATGACCTGATCTACGCCGCCTATGTGTCGCGGCGGCGCAACATTCCGGCCGTGCAGGCGTTTCTGGATTTTCTGGGGCGCGAGGTCGGCCCGGCTTTGCCGCAGTTGGGGCAGGGTGATCTTGGTGCGGCGTGAGTGGGCAGCAGATTTCGTTTGGGTTCGCTGCGCTCGCCCCAAGCGACGTCGATCCTACCGCCAACTGAGATCAGGTTTCCGATCATGGGCGACGCAGTCCCTGAGATACAGGTTGATCAGGCTTTGATACGGAATGCCCGTTTCCTCCGCCATCTTCTTGAAGTAGCTGACCACGTCCTCGCCCATGCGGATCGTTACCTGCTTTTTCAGTTTCGACGCATACGGGTTTTTTCGGGACCTCATCTGGGAAAAATCGTATTCCTTTTTCATAGCATCGGGCCTGGATAGTGCCGCCGCTCTGCGGCTGTCGCTTTTCGAGCTTAGATGATCCGAACCGTGTTCCCACGGTCCCGTTCGCAGTGGCACACGACCAGAACACGCAACCGGTCGCTGCGTCCGAGCATGATGAAGCGTTCCTCATCACCGGAATGCCCATCATCGAAGAACTGTCTGGCGTACTCGTCAAAGAATACGGACCGCGCTTCCTCGAACGAAACACCATGCTTGGTCGGGTTGCTGCGCGCCTTGTTCGAATTCCACTGAAACTCGATCATACATACAGTGTAATTACGAATTGTATGCAGTCAATCGGTCTTCGTCGCCTGACAACGATGCATCGGTAATTACGACTAGCTCAGCATCTGGAACAGATTCGACAAGGGATTGCGGTCTTCCCCGCGCTCCTTGCCGCCGGCGCTCGGGGCGTTGGCGAGGATGCGGTCGGCCAGCCGCGAGAACGGCAGGGATTGCAGCCAGACGTTGCCGGTGCCTTGCAGAGTCGCGAGGAACAAGCCTTCGCCGCCAAAGAACATCGACTTGAGACTGCCGGCACGCTCGATGCTGTAGTCGATGCCCGAATCGAAAGCCACCAGACAGCCGGTATCCACACGCAGTTTTTCACCGTTGAGCCGCTTGTGCACGACGGTGCCGCCGGCATGCAGGAAGGCGCGGCCGTCCCCCTCCAGGCTTTGCAGGATGAAGCCCTCGCCGCCGAACAGGCCGCTGCCGATGCGGCGGTTGAAGGCGATGCCGACCTTGGTGCCCAGCGCCGCGCAGAGGAAGGCATCCTTCTGGCACAGCACCCGCCCACCGAACTGCGACAGGTCCAGCGGCAGGATCTTGCCGGGATACGGCGCGGCGAAAGCCACACGACGCTTGACACCTCCCTGGTTTTCGAAATGGGTGAGAAACAGTGATTCGCGCGTCAGCACGCGCTTTCCGACCGAAAACAGGGCATCGAGAAATCCGGCGTCGGGATTCGAACCGTCGCCCATCTTTGCCTCGAAACTGATGTCGGCTTCCATGTAGGCCATGTTTCCGGCCTCGGCGATCACCTTTTCGCCGGGGTCGAGTTCGATCTCCACAAGCTGCAATTCGTCGCCGATGACTTCGTAGTCGATTTCGTGGCTTCTCACCTAATTGTCTCCTCGATTGCTTCACGGGGCACAACGCTGACGGGCACGGTCAAGCGTCGCGAACGCGCCCAGTATCACCATGCCGATGTTGCAATCAAATCACCTAGGCAGGTGATCGTCCCCGGCGCGCGTCGTCGCTATCCTGCATCTGACAGGTCGACAAGGGCCGGACCAACCCAGGGAGACTTTGGTGATGGAGTACGCGCTGATCGTCGAGGACTATGAAGAGACCCGTCTTCGGCTCTCGAATCTTGTCGCCAGCGCCTTTCCCGGCATCCACATCGAAACGGCGGGCAGCGTGGCCGAGGCGCTTCATCTGATCCGCCAGCACCAGCCGCAATTGTCACTCGTGGACCTGGGGCTGCCGGACGGCTCGGGCACCGAGGTACTGGAGGCGCTGCGCCGGACCGTTCCGGATGCCTGCAGCGCGGTGGTGACCGTCTACGACGACGATGCGCATATCGGCCCGGCGCTGCGCGCCGGCGCGCAGGGCTATCTGCTCAAGGACGAACCCGCAGAGGTGCTGGTCGAACAGCTCAGGGCGCTGCTGCGCCACGAGCTGCCAATGTCCGCTGCGGCGGCGCGCTACGTCAAGAATCAGCTGGGCGCGATGTAGGGACTGCCTGACGGCCATGCCGCAAGCACACTCCGCAGAATGAATCTGCCGCGGCATGGTCGTTCCCCGCATCCGCCGCACGCAGTCGCGAGCGGTCCCCCAGCTCCCGCAGTCGGGCGAGGGGGGCCGGAATCACGCTGCGCGTGATTCACGTCAATATCCGCTGCGCTGACGCCGCACCTCCACGGTGGAGACCGGAGATGAGGCGTTCCCCCAGCTGCCGCGCACATAGCTGAGCACTGCGGCAATCTCGGCATCGGTCAGCGCCTGCCCGAACGGCGGCATGCCATAGGGCCGCGGATTGGCCCGCGTGCCGGGCGCAAATCCGCCCAACAGTACCGTGCGTATCGGGTTGGCGGCGGTGTCCGCCGTTACCGCGACGTTGCCGGCCAGCGGCGGATAATCCGTAGCGCGGCCTTCACCGCCTTCGCCATGACAGTCCGCGCAATGCTGGGCATAGATGTCGGCGCCCACTCGCTGTTGTACCTGCCGTTCACGAACACCCACGGCAGGCGCGCCAGGCGTCTCGGCCGGCCGGGTCCGGGGCAGGCTGTTCAGATAGTCCATGATCGCGCCGAGGTCAGACGGCTGCAGGTACTGCAGGCTGTGATAAACGACCTCCGACATCGGTCCTGTCACGACCGCGCGTTCGCTCGCGCCCTCGCCGAGCACACGCACCCGTTCGGCATGCTCATGCCTGCCTGATCGCAACGACGGCGCGTACCAGCCCAGCATCGGGATCATGGCACCGGCGAGATGTTCTGCGCGGTCGGTGGCGCCCAGTCGCGTGCGGGGACTGTGGCAGGCATCGCAATGACCGAGCCCCTCGACCAGATAGGCGCCACGATTCTCGCTGTCATTCCGGGTCGGGTCAGGCTCGAATTCGCCGGGCTCGAAGTACAGCCAGCGCCAGACCCGAAGGGCGATCTGCGTGTTGTATGGAAAGCGCAGGTTCGCGGCCCGATTGGACTCGCGTACCGCCGGCAAGGTGCGCAAATAGGCAAAGATCGCGTCCGAGTCCTCACGCCTGATCAACGTGTAGTTGGTATACGGGAAGGCCGGGTACAGCAGTCGCCCATCCCGCCCCCTGCCTTCGTGCAGTGCCGACCAGAACTCGTCTGCGCTCCAGCGGCCGAGCCCGGTGTCTTCATCGGGCGTGAGATTGGTCGAATAGATTTCGCCGAACGGCGTCGGCACCGCGCGCCCGCCGGCATATTCGGGGCCACCGCGGCGGGTATGGCAGGCAATGCAGTCGCCGGCACGTACCAGATAGCGTCCGCGCTCGACTTGATCGGTTTCAGCCCGAACACTGGCACTGGCGACCATCAACAGCGCCACCACGAGGATCCGTCCAAGGGCGCTCATTGCACACCTCCGCAATCGATCGGCCACGCGCCGGGCGGCGCGGCTGCGGGTACGCCCTGGTTCCGAACCGGCTGGCTGGCCAGCCAGGCACTGACCGCACCGATGTCCTGCGCGTCCAGGCGGCGGGCAATGCTGCCCATGCAGTCCGGCGCCATCGCATGACGGGCGCCGCTGTGCCAGGCACCCAGCTGTGCCGCCAGATAGTCGCGTGGCAGGCCGAGCAGACCCGGCACGTTCGGCGCTACGCCGGTCAGGGTCTCGCCGTGACAGGCGGTGCAGGCCGGCACATCGCGCGCGGGGTCGCCGCGTTCGACCAGATCGCGGCCGTGCGCAACGAAGTCGGCTGCGCCATCCACCGGCGCGGGCTCGGGATACGGCGGATGCTGCTGTGAGAAATACACTGCGATCTCGCGCAGGTAATCGTCCGGCAGATACTCGACCAGGTGGATCATCACGCGGTTGTAGCGCCGCCCCTGCTTGAAATTGAGCAGCTGGTTGTAGAGATAACCAGCCGGCTTTCCGGCAATGCGCGGGTAGAAACCATCCGCTGTGGCACGCCCCTGCTCGCCGTGGCAGGCCGAGCAAGCCGCCACCCGCTCGCTCATATCCACCGGCGGCGCGTCCAACTGCGCCGGCGAAGCGCCGGACCAGCCTAACGACAAGCAGAACAGACTCAGAATGATGGCCGAACGCCGACAAGGCTTCATGATTACGGAGGGCCTGAATCGTGAGGGGACGCGATTCTCGCCCAGCTGAGGGTGGCGGCGCGACCCGATCGACGCCAACGGCAGCCGCTGGAATCGGCTCTCTGCATTGGTCGGCGCAGGGCTTGCGCTGCTTCCCGCACGGTCGAACTTCCATCGCTCACGGCGCATCATAGGGGCCCCCTCGACATCAAAACGGAGGCGAAGCATGCATACCGAATGGATCAACATCAGCAACAACGATGGCGAGTACGGCGCCTATCTGGCCCTGCCGCCGTTGGGTCACGGACCCGGCCTGATCCTGTTCCAGGAAGTGTTTGGCGTGAACAAGCATATTCGCCAGGTGGCCGAGCAATACGCGATGGACGGATTCGTGGTGCTGGCGCCGGACGTATTCTGGCGCGAAGCCCCACGCGTGGAACTGGGCTACGACTCGGATGACCTGGCGCAGGCCAAGCAACTCAAGGCGGCAATGACCGACGAACAGATTCGTCTGGATGCCGCGTCCACACTCGCGGCGCTACGCGCGCGGCCGGAACAGAAGGGCAAGGTCGGCGCCTTCGGCTACTGCTTCGGCGGCCGCATCGCCTACCAGACCGCGGCGTCCACCGACATCGATGCTGCGGTGTGCTACTACGGCGCCGGCACCGAAAACTACCTGAATCTGGCACCACGCATCGAGTGCCCGGTGGTGTTCCAGCTGGGCGGCAAAGACCCTTCGATTCCGATGAAGGTGGTGGACCAGATCAAGCGCAGCTTCGAGCACAAGCCCGGCGAAGTCTATGTCTACCCGGAGGCGGGCCATGGATTCAATTGTTGGGCACGTTCCGCCTATCACCATCCGTCGGCGACGCTGGCGCACGCACGCAGCCTGGAGTGGTTTGCCCGCACGCTGTGTGACGCCCGCTGAGCGGCAGGCGCGGGCGGGCGGGCTTGCGGCACAATGGCTCACAGCCCGAGCCGATCGACGCCATGCTCAACCTGCCGCTGCACCAGCTTTCGATGACCGTACTGATGACGCCGGACATGGCCAATTTCTCCGGCAACGTCCACGGCGGCACGATCCTGAAACTGCTCGATGAGGTCGCGTATGCCTGCGCCAGTCGCTACGCCGGAAGCTACGTGGTGACGATGGCGGTGGATCAGGTGACGTTCCGACAGCCGATCCATGTGGGAGAGCTGGTCAACTTCATGGCCTCGGTGAACCTGACCGGACGCAGTTCGATGGAAGTGGGCATCAAGGTGATCGCGGAGGACACGCGCAGTCGCACGGTGCGTCATACCAATAGCTGCTACTTCACGATGGTGGCGCTGGACGACGAACGCCAGCCCTGTGCCGTGCCCCCCTATGAACCGGAAACTCCCGACGAAAAGCGCTGGTGTGACGCCGCCCGGCGGCGTCGCGCCCTGCGCCAGGAGCTGGAACGCGAACATGCTGCGATCCGCGCCGGCGAGGATCTCTGAGCGGCGCCTTCAGCCGAACGACAGCGCCGAGCGGTCGCGACCGACACGGCGACAGGCGGCGGCCGATGCGCCGTCGGCCAGCGCCAGGCGAATCGCGGGTGAGGCCGCCCGCAAGGCGCGCTGTGCGGCACGATCGCGTGCGCGCCGCAGCGCAGTACGCCCTAGCAACTGCGCCGCCCAGTCCGGCAACAGCGCCGCGCCGGCGCCGAGAAAGGTGCCGCGCACAGCCGTGGCGCCGGGCATCGGCAGCTCGATTCGGTTCAGCACCGCCAGCACCTCGCGCGAGCGCGCACTGAATTCAAGCTGGCCGCGCACGGCCTCGAAGTACTGATCCACCGCCGCCACGCTGCCGGGCACTTCATGCGCGCCCAGAGCCTCGGCAATGCGTCGCGTCTCGTCAAAATAGCGGTCCGCCAGCGCGCGATCCAGCTTGGGCGCCACGTGCCGGCGATAGCCTTGGAGGAAGCTCCACATCTCAGTGACATGGACCCAGCTCAGCAGCTCGGGATCGTCCGCCGCGTAGGCGCTGCCGTCGGGCGCCGTGCCGCGCACGCGCCGGTGTATGTTCCGGACCTGTTCGATCAGACCTTCCGCGCCGGCCGTCGGCGCATAGGTCGTCCCCGCGACAAACGCCGTGGTTCGGCGCAGACGCCCGAGCACGTCCTCACGAAAATCCGAGTGATCCCAGACCCCGGCCAGCGCGGTTGGGTGCAGGGTCTGCAACATCAGCGCACAGATTCCGCCGGCCATCATCGCGGGGAAATCCGAATGAATCTTCCAGGTGACGCTGTCCGGCCCGAACAGGCCGGGGTCGCCGACCGGCTGTGAGTAGTCGATGGACAAGCGCGCGCTCGGGCTGCCGCGCAGCACCGTGAGGATGCGACGGCGCAGCGGCGCCACGGCCTGTCGGCGCAATGCACGCAGACCGTCCACGGGCTTCACTCGGCCTGCAGCCCCAGCACGTCTGCCCCCTGACGGAAGCGGATGTCGACCGGGATGTCGGCCGCGCTCAGCCGCTTCAGATCGGAGGCCAGCGGTTCGCCGATGTCGCCCATCTGCGCCGTCATGCGTTCGGCCTCGGCGTAGTCGCCGTCACCCTGCACCGTCAGCAGTTTCGCCGACAGATCGTTCATCGCCTGCTGCATGCGATCGAAATTCACGCGGTAGCGGCCGGTTTCCTCATCGCGCGTGAACGCACCTTCGGACTTGAAGAAGTTGAAGCGCACCATGTTCGCCTTGGCATGCGCGTCACTGGCGCCGAAACGTACCGAGCGGAAGATGCCGGCGAGGAAGGTCACGTAGTTGTCCATGAGCTGCGACTCATCAAGCTCGCCTTTCTGCGCCAGCTTGGTGACCATGTAAAGGCCCAGTACATCGGCCTTGCCTTCCTCGAAGGCCGAGGCGTATTCCTTGAGTGCCTTGCGCACCGTGGCCGTCCCGTCCAGCATGTTCTTGATGCCGAGTCCGTGCGCCACCTCGTGGAACATGGTGTTCTGGAAGAAGGCGTCGAACGAAAGATTGTCCTGCTGCTCGTCGGCAATCAGCACTTCGGCGATCGGCAGCATGATCTTGTCGAACTTGGCCTGCATCACGTTTTCGAGTTGCAGGCGGCGCGTGCCCTTTTCCAGCTGCACCTGCTCGTCGTTGGGCAGGTTGATGGCGATGGTCTTGGCGCCGACATTGGCGTCGCCCGCGTAATAGACGGCGTAGTAGGCATTCAGATCGGCGTCCGAACCCGGGGTTTCGGCCTTGTACCGATCCGGCACCGGCAGCTCGCGCTGCAACTCCGGCAGATACTTCGCGAAGCGCGCAAGGCGCGCGCTCCATTCCACATCCTTGATCAGCACATAGGACTCGAATGCGGCCTTGTAGCCGAACAGCTGGTCCTCGTAGGTTTCGATGGGGCCGATGACGATGTCGACCGGATTGGACTTCATGTCCATCCACGCGAAGTCGCTGGGCTGGTAGTCATCATCGAGCAAGGCGTCCGCGCGCAGCTCCAGGTAGTGCCGGAACCCGGAGTCTTCGGCCAGTTCAGCCGCTTCGCGCAGATGGTTCGCGGCGATCTCCAGCTGTGCGGCATAGGCCTGGTGATAGGGCACGGTCATGAGTTTGCCGTCCTCATCCCGGCGCAGCAGCGAATACAGGCCCGATTTGTCGGCGAGCGTGGCCGCTTCGAATTCCTCGCGTGTCATGTCCTCCGGATAGAAGCGCGCGCCGGCCGGACGCGGACCGATCCCGGCGATGAAGGGGTCGTCGCCATTGAGCCGGTCCCAGGGACCGTAGTTGATCTGCACGTATTCACGCTGGGCCTCACCGGAGACCTGCGACAGCAGCGACTGCGGCTGTCCCCAGCTCTGCTCCCAGAAGATCGGATCGATCGCCTGCGCCGCCTCGATCAGCTTGCCGACCATGCGTCGCTGTGCCTCGCTGAGCCCCGAAAGATCGGCCTCCAGGGGGACTTCAACGTAGGCATCGAGCCGTGCCTGGACGTCGACCGACGGTGTCGGCCCATCCGCTGGTTCCGGCGCGGACTCCGCAACCGGCGCGGGCGCGGACGCCTGACGTTCGCACGCGCTCAGCAGCAACAGCGACAACAGTCCCGCGCACAACGGCGGGATGAGATTCAGGCGACGACGCATCGGGTGCTCCGGGATACGGAAAGCCGTGAATGCTAACAGTGCCGGCGAAGCCCCCGCTATTTGACCAAGGTCACCGGCATGTCCGCCTGGTGGATCACTTTCGAGGCCACCGAACCCAATAGCAGGTTGCCGAAACTGCCCATGCCACGCGTGCCCATGACGATGCTGTCGCAGTGCTTCTCGACCGCGTGCGCAACGATGCTGTCCGCGATATTGCCCACGATCACTTCGGCTCGGACCTGAATTCCGGCTTCCTTGAGACGGGCGATGGCTTCCTGCAGCAGACTGTCCCCGTAGCTGCGTTGGCCGCTGTCGATCTGCTCGACCATGGAGGCCGTGAGGTAGTCGCCGAACATCACCGGCGGCTCCTGCACATTGATCAGCACCAACTCGACCGCCGCGGCGTCCGCATAGCTTCTGATCACATGATCGAGGGCGCGCTTGGACGATTGTGAACCGTCATAGGGCATCAGTATTCTGGCCATGCTGTCTCCTTGCTGCGAACTTTGAGTGGCCGCCCAGTTTGCACATCCGCGCAGAACCCAGGCTTGATCCGGATCAAGTACGGGCCCGATTCCGACCCCGAAAACTTAAGTGCGAGTTCAGCGCTCGCCTGCAAGGCTCGACCTCATCTCCGACCGATTCCGGAACCGCCGATGACGCGTCCCGTCCCCTGGCTCGCCGTGTCCTTGCTCGCGGTGGGCGTCTCCGTGAGTGAGGCCTCGGCCGACTCGAGTGCCGAGCGCGATTTTGCACAACGCATCGCCGCCTGCACCAGTTGCCACGGCGAACAGGGTGAGGGCGGCGACGCGCGCTTTCCCTACTACCCTCGCCTCGCCGGTCAGTCCGCGCCCTACCTGTATCGACAGCTGCGAGCCTTCCAGACCGGCGAGCGCGACTACGCGCTGATGAACCGCATCGTCAGCGACCTGCCTGACGACTATCTGCGCGAGATCGCCCAATACTTCGCCCGGCAGACCCCGCCCAAACTCGATCTGCCGGTGAACAGTGACGCGGCCCAGCTCGAACTGGGGCGCAAGCTCGTCCAGGAATCCCCGCAGTCCGCGGACGGGACGGCTTGCATCGAATGCCACGGCGCCACGCTGGCCGGCGACAGCCGCGAGCACGCGCCAGCCATCGCCGGCCAGCATCAGTCCTACCTGAGTGCAGCCCTGCAGGACTGGAAAGCCGGCAAACGACCGGACCTCGGCGCCTCCGGAATGGCCGCCATCGCCGCATCGATGAGCGACCAGGAAATCCACGCCGCGGCCGCCTATCTGGCCTCGCTGCCGGTGACAGCGAGGCCCGACGAAGCGCTGCCCCTGCCGAAACCGGATACCCGCGAAGCCGTGGATTCCAATGCCCAAGGCATCGCCACCGAGCAAAGCGGCCTGTACTACCCGATGCCCGACACCGCGTCCGAGCAGGTCCGGCGCGGGCGCTATCTGGCGATCGTCGGCGACTGCGCCGGCTGCCACACCCAGGACGTGGATCAGCCTTTCGCTGGCGGCGTACGGCTGGACTCGCCGTTCGGTCCGATGTTCGGTCCCAATATCACGCCGCATCCCGAACACGGCATCGGCGGCTGGACTGCCGAGGAATTCCGCGAAGCCATGCTCGACGGCGTGGCGCCCGGCCACAAGTACCTGTACCCCGCCTTCCCGTTCACCAGCTACGCATTGGTCAAGCCGGAGGATGTCGACGCGATCAAGGCCTGGCTGGATACCCTGGAACCGCTGGATGTCCCGAGCCGGGAACACGATTTGCAATGGCCGTTTTCGATGCGCCCGCTGATGCTGGGCTGGCGACTGCTGTTCTTCTGGCCCGATCCGTTCGAGGCCAGCAGCGCGCACAGCGACACCTGGAATCGTGGCGCCTATCTGGTCAAGGGGCTCGGCCACTGCGAAGCCTGCCATTCACCGCGCAATCTGCTCGGTGCCGAGAAGAACGACGAGGCTCTGGGCGGCGGCGTGGTCGAGCAATGGCGTGCGCCGAACATCTCCTCCAACCCGGACTACGGCATCGGAAGCTGGAGCCTCGAAGCGTTGCAGACCTTCCTCAAGACCGGACAGGCGCCGGACCACACCATCGCCGCCGGACCGATGCGCGAGGTGATACACCGCAGCCTGCAATTTCTCACCGACGAGGATCTGCATGCGATCGCCTACTACCTCAAGAACGCCGAGGCGCAGAATGAGTCGGTGTCCCCCGCGACCGCGAAGGCCGGCCCCAACGCGCCGTCCGACCCCGAAGCCGGGCTCGGCGCCTATGCCGAGCACTGCGCGTCCTGTCATGGCCGCGACGGACGCGGCAAGGCGCCCGGCTATCCACCGCTGGCCGGCAACCCGACCGTGACCGACACCGATCCGACCAACGTACTGCGCGTGATTCTCGAAGGTGGATTCGCCGCCGCCACGGACGACGAACCGCATCCGCATTCGATGCCGCCGTTCGGCCCGTCGATGAGCGACGAACAGATCGCCGCGGTCGCCAGCTATGTGAGATCGAATTGGGGCAACCGCGCATCACCGGCCTCGCCGCAACAGGTCAACCGCCTGCGCTGATCGGCGGTTGAACAGGGCCGGCAATCAGGCGTTGCCGAGGACCACGATCCGGTCCTCGGGCTCGAAAGCAAGCGCCACGCTGCGATCCGGGTTGAGCTGCAGCCGCTGCCCACTGCCCAGACCGGGACGGAACAGACCGAGCGCGATGTCACCGGCCGCCGCCACCGCTGCCGCCACATCCGCGAAGCTGCGACGACCCGACAGACCGTAGCGCTCCGGCGGCAGGAATGAGACATCGGCACCGCTGGCGCCGAACAGGGCTTCGAATACCGCGCGCAGTTCTCGGCGCAGCGCCACCTGCGCCAGCATGTGGCTGAGCAGCAGCGGACCCACCAGAATCTCGTCACGGGTTTCGCCGACGATCTTCTCGTTGCTGGCGTCCGACAGTTCGACCAGAACCTGGGGTCGGCGCGATGTACCCCGAAGGATCTGGCGCAGCACCAGGTAGCCGACCACGGTGCGTGCATCGGCCTCGACCTCGCTGGCCAGCACGTCGCTGCTGGCCAGCAGCACGCAGTCGTAGTCCGCCGGCGACAGCGCACGCAATTCGGACTCGACCAGAAAATCGGTTTCGAACTGGCGGCTCGGCGCAAGCTTGCTGCCCAGCGCATAGCGCTGGATTGCCGCATCGCGCTGCGCGGCCGGCAGCACCGAGACGAAGTCGACCTCGAAACGATCCTCGTCGTGCGCCGCCAGCTCGCTGAGCATCGCCGGATGGCGGTCGTTCCAGCCCAGCACCAGCACGCGGCGCGGCGCCTGCGCGCGGCGCGCCGCCTTCTTCGGCGTGATGGCCGGGGCCAGCGGGCCGGTCGCGCCGCGCCATTCGGTATCGGCATAGTCGACGGCCAGCAACACCAGAGTATCTTCAGCCCGTACGGGCATGCCTGGCTCCGGACAGAGCTGCGCCTGATGCTCGCCGTCGATTTCACGAACCAGACCACACAACAGGGCATTCGGAAAACCTGCCGCGAGTTCGCCAAAACGTCGCCCGGCAGCCGCCGGAAACTGCCTGACGTAGAACTCGTAGCCGACGCTGTGCGTCAGCACCTCAGCGTAGAACAGGGCCAGCCCCGGTTGGCGCAGGTTCTGCGCGATCAGGCGACTCAGCGCCGCGTCACTGGCGATGACCTCGAGCGGCCCGTGATACGCGCTGCGCGCCACCGACACCTTGCGCGCGTCCTGAAGCTCGGCCACGACATACGGCGGTGCGCGCCCTGCGGCCAGCGCCTCACCCTCGATCGTCATCAAAGTCTTGACGGTCTGCACATCCGAGGAAATCAGTTCGCTTTCGCCGAAGACCTCGCTGGGCAGAATGATCGCCGAGGCCGTGCCGCAGGAGACGCGTTGCAGATGCTCGACGTTGAGCGCGTTGCCGGAGCGCAGCACGATGTCGCGCGCGCGGCGGCCGATCGCAGGATCGTCGCGCAGCGCCTGCGCCTGCGCCGCGCTCATTTCACGGGCCAGGATCACCAGTTGCAGCGAACGCGTGCCGCGGCTGCGCAGGAAGCGGCGCAGCCGCCCGGTTGACAGCATCAGCTCGCGCACCACCGGCATGGTGCGATTGGTCCAGCCCAGGATCACGACATGGCCGCGCGTCGCCACCGGCGTGAGTCCCTGTTCGAGCTGACGCATCTTGGTGTTGAGCCATTGCGTGAGAATCGCGACCAGCGCGCCGAGAAACACCACGTAGCCGCTGATCGTCAGGATGGTGGAAACCGTGCGCCGCCAGGCACCGACATCGTCGCCGAGGTAGCCGGGGTCGGTCAGCCGCAGGAACGCCCACCACACCGCGCTGCCGGTGGCGTCCAACGGCGCGCCGGTATCGATGACGGCGAGCCCGCCGATCAGCGAGATCAGCCCGATCAGCGCCGCCACTGCCAGCAACTGATAGTGCGGGCCCTTGACGAACTGCCGTTCCAGAAAGAACTTGAGACGATCCCAGAACGGAATGCGCGGTGTCATCGACTGCTCCAAGTCACGGGAGCCAACACTGTACTCAGCCGCGCGCAAACCCGCCCGGCCGAATCAGAAACAGGACTGCTAGTAAAGCAGCCGCGTCTTCAGCGTTCCCGGAATCGCCGCGAGGCCGTCCTTCAACTGCTTGGCCTGGGCTTCCGAGGCGCTGACGTCGATGACCACGTAACCGACCTTGCCGCGCGTCTGCAGGAACTGCGCGTCCACGTTGACTTCACCGGCCGAGAACAGCTCGTTGATGCGGCTGAGCATGCCCGGCACGTTCTCGTGGATGTGCAGCAGGCGGCGGCTGTCCATGTGCTCCGGCAGCGACACTTCCGGGAAGTTCACGGCCGACAGGGTCGAACCGTTGTCGCTGTATCGCACCAGTTTGGCGGCCACTTCCAGGCCGATGTTCTGCTGCGCCTCGCCGGTGGAACCGCCGATATGCGGTGTCAGGATCACATTGTCCATGCCCACCAGCGGCGATTCGAAGGGATCGCTGTTGCCGGTCGGCTCCACCGGGAACACATCGATCGCGGCGCCGGCCAGATGCTTGCTGCGCAGGTGTCCGGCGAGCGCATCGATATCGACCACGGTGCCGCGCGAGGCGTTGATCAGCACCGCGTCCTGCTTCATCGCGGCCAGCTGCGGTTCGGACATCATCATGCGCGTGGACGGCGTTTCCGGCACATGCAGCGTCACGATGTCGGCACGCGCCAGCAGATCATCGAGACTGGCGGTGGCTCTGGCATTGCCAAGTGCGAGCTGGGTCTCGATGTCGTAATAGATCACGCGCATGCCCATGCTTTCGGCGAGCACGCCGACCTGCGTACCGATATGTCCGTAGCCGACGATGCCCAATACCTTGTCGCGGACCTCGTAGCTGCCGGCTGCGCTCTTGGCCCAGCCGCCACGATGGCAGACCATGTTCTTCTCGGGGATGCGGCGCATCAGCATCACCGCTTCGGCGATCACCAGCTCGGCGACGCTGCGGGTATTCGAATACGGTGCATTGAACACCGGGATGCCGCGTGCCTGCGCGGCATCGAGCGCGACCTGATTGGTGCCGATGCAGAAACAGCCCACGGCCATCAGCCGGCGGGAATTCTGGAAGATATCGGCGGTGAGGTGGCTGCGTGAGCGGATGCCGACGATATGCGCATCGGCCACAGCCGCGGCCAGCTCGGCGGGCGGCAGCGACTTCTCGTGATACTCGATGTTGCTGTAGCCCGCGGCACGGAAGGTTTCGACGGCGGTCGGGGCGAGGCCCTCCAACAGCAGAACCTTGATGTCCTCTTTGGGAAACGAGGTGGTGGTCATGGCGGCGCTCAGTTCCTTGCAGTCCCGGAAAAAACGGGCGCAACTATGCCAGAACGGGCCACGCTTTGCGTCCGGGGCCATGAACGACAAAATTCATCTCCGGGTGCGATTCGATTTCGTATAGTGATTCACCCCTTCCCGACACCGGAGCTTCGGATGACCGCCCCATCCCCCTTGTTCGACCCGATTTCAGTCGGTGCCCTGAGGCTCGCCAACCGCATCGCCATGGCGCCGCTGACGCGCAACCGCGCCGCGGACGGCAATGTTCCCACCAACTTGCATGCCACCTACTACGCGCAGCGCGCCAGCGCCGGCCTGATCATCAGCGAAGCGACCCAGATCAGTCCCTTGGGCCAGGGCTATCTGCGCACGCCGGGAATTCATTCGCCGGAACAGGTCGCCGGCTGGCACAAGGTCACGGACGCGGTGCATGCCGCCGGCGGATGCATGGTGCTCCAACTGTGGCACGTGGGCCGCGTCTCGCACCTGAGCCTGCTGCCCGAGGGCGAGGTGCCGGTGGCGCCGTCCGCGATCCGTGCCGACACCAAGACCTTCATCGAAAGCGGATTCGCTGACGTCTCCGAGCCCCGGGCGCTGCGCCTCGACGAGATTCCCGCGATCGTCGAGGACTATCGCCGCGCCGCGCGCAACGCCATGGACGCCGGATTCGACGGCGTGGAGATCCACGGTGCCAACGGCTACCTGATCGATCAGTTTCTCAAGGACTCCAGCAACCGGCGCGAGGATGAATACGGCGGCAGCATCGAAAACCGCACGCGCTTTCTGTACGAGGTGGCGCAGGCGGTGACGGACGAGATCGGCGGAGACCGCACCGGCCTGCGACTGTCGCCGGTGAGCCCGGCCAACGACGCCTACGACAGCGATCCGCAGGCCCTGTTCGGCCGCGCCGTGGAACGGCTGGCGCCGTTCGGGCTGGCCTATATCCACGTAATCGAAGGCGCGACCCAAGGCCCGCGCGATCTCAAGGGCTTTGACTTCCTGGCGCTGCGCCAGTCCTTTGCCGGAGCATGGATCGCCAACAATGGCTACGACGGCGCGATGGCGGGGGCGGCGATCGAGAGCGGCGCGACCGATCTGGTGGCCTTCGGACGCGCCTTCATCGCCAATCCCGATCTGCCACGACGCCTGCGCGAAGGCGCGCCGCTGAACGAGCCGAACCGCGACACCTTCTACGGCGGCGGGGCCGAGGGCTACACCGACTATCCGACGTTGGGCTGAGCCGTTTGACTGCAACGCGCCAGGGCGCCCAAAGCGAACAGGCACAGGGCCAAGCCCGGCAAGGCACCGCCATCGTCTCCCTCGTGAACTTCGTCACCGACGAAGGATTCGATATCGGCCTTGGCGAGATTGTCGGCGGGGCTGGGGTCGGCGCTGTCGGCGTAGGCCATCGCGACCGCGGGCAGCTGCGTGTACAGGCCATTGATCTCGATGTTGAGCAGAAAGCTCAGGCTCTCACCGGCCTGAATCGAAGCCAGTCGGCACTGCACGACACGGCCGACCGGGCTGCAGTCCGCAGCGCCCGGGGCGTCGATCAGCGACCAGGCTTCGTCGCGCGGCAGATGTGCCGTCATCAATACATCGTAGGCATCGGCCGAACCGGCGTTGCTCAGATTCAGCTGGACCGACGGGCTTTCGGGCCCACCCACCGATCCCAGGCTGAGGTTCAGATCGGCGCCGCCTTGATCGGCAATGCGCGGCATCACCACGAACAGACCGTCCTCGATGTCGCTGAGCAGCGTGCGCCCGCTGGCGAAGCGGTAGTTGCTCCAGGTGCCTTCGAACACCGTCGCATCCCGGGCGGGCTGGGTGTCGAAATAGGCGGCTTCGACCGGATTCAGCGGATCCGCGATGTCGAGGATGCGCAGGCCGGCGGTGTAGTTGGTCTGGTAGAGCCAGCGCCCGTGCACGTAGTTGTTGTGGTCGATCGACAGCGTCGGCGCCTCGTACTCGGCGGCCAGCGTGATCGCGTCGAGATCGCTCACGTCGAACACGCGCAGATGCGTGCGTGAGCCGGTGTCGTATTCGTCCAGCTCGTCGTTGAGGAACAGGTAGCGGCGATCCTCGGACAGCCAGACCTGATGCGTATATTCGGCGCCGGCATAGCCGACGCGGGCGACCAGCGAGGCGGCGGCCGGACCCTCCTCCACGTCGAACACCGTGAGCGTGTCCTCGTCCGCGCCGAAACACAGCTCGCGTCCGCGGTAGTCGGTATCCGGCCCGTCGTAGTCGATGCACTGCGCATCGTGAACGTAGCCGTCGAGGTCGATGCGCCCCAGGGCGACCGGGTTCACCGGGTCTTCGTTTAGATCGAGCATCAGCAGGCCGCCGCTGGAATTGCTGCCGGAATTGCCGTTGCCGACGGCAAAGGCGTGGCCGCTGGATTCGTTGATGACGAGGTTGTGGGCGTGGCCGAAACCGTCGTAGCGACCGTCCTCGTCGAACACCGCATTGCCGGCCGGCGCATCCACCAGACGCCGCAGGTCGAACACCTGCAGTCCGTGACCGTCAGCCTCGCTGACGATGTAGGCGTAGCCGGCATAGGTCTTGATGTCGCGCCAGCTCGATCCGCCACAGCCCTCGTCGTGACGGCACTTGAAGTCGTTGCCGTTGGCGCCGTCACTGGCCGGCAGGCGGCCCAGCAGCTCCGGTTCGGCTTCGCTGCCGATCGGCGGCAGTCGCACGAAGGCGGTGCCTTCGATCATGCCGACCAGGGCGTACTCGGTGCCGGCATCGTCGGTCCAGCCCCAGACGTCGTTGAGCGACTCGCCCGCAATACCGCCCAGTTCGGCCGGGCTCAGATGGGCCAGCAGATCGACATGGCTGCAGGCGTAGCCTTCGGCCGTGCCATCGACACATTCGGTTTCATGGGCGGCTGCCGGATACGTCGCAGCAAGCAGGATCAGCATGGCGAGCGGCGCGAGCCCGCGAACGAGAAGTTTCATCGTGCACCCCGGGAATTCTTGTGCCGATGCTACGACAAACCGGCGCCGGAACAGCGTACCGAAAGGATTTGACGAACTTTTTGGCCGGCGCCGCTATGCGTCGGCGAACTGCACAGACAAGGCTGCCAGTGCCTCGGCTCCGACCAGATCGTTCGGCATCAACGGCAGCTCCAGACGTTCCAAATCCGGTAGCTGTTGCCGCAGCGTGTCCAGATGCAGCGACTCCTGGCGCCAGCGTTCGGCAAGAAAGCCACCGGCATCGCGCGGCGAACGCTTGTTGATCACCAGCCCGCCGACCGCAAGTCCGGCCTTGCGCAGTTGCGCATGCAGCTCGATCGTCTCCAGCACCGGCAGGCGTTCCGCCGTCAGCACGATGACAAAGGCGGTTGACGCTGCATCGGCCAAGCGTTCGCGCAAGCGCTCGAAGCGCTGGCGGCGTTGCAACAAGACCTGGCGAATACGCTGGTCGCGGGTCTGCGATTCGCCGCCGGCACCAAATACCCGATCTTCGACGTCACGCGCGCCGAGATTGGACAGCGCGGTGGTGAATCGCTCCGCACGCTCCCGACGCAGCAGCAAACCGTCGGTCCAGGCCGCCATCATCTCCGGCAAGGCCAGCAGCCGCGCGGTATGACCGGACGGCGCCGTATCGACGACGACGAGATCATGGCTGTCCTGCGCGCCTTCGATCGTCTGCGCGAGCTTTTCCAGCAGCGCCGCCTCGTGCAGACCGGGCGCCTCGCGCGACAGCGCCAGATGCTTGTCCACTTCGCCGGCCAGATGCGGTGGCATCAAGCGGCGCAGTTCCCTGCCCACGCTCTCCAGATGCGCATCGGCCACCGCTTGCGGATCGAGCTCCACCGCGTCCAGACCGGCCTCCACGCGCACCGGATCGGGGCCGATCGAACGTCCCCACAGATGGCCGAGATTGTGGGCCGGATCGGTTGAAACCAGCAGTACGCGACGCCCTTCGCGCGCCATCGCCAGCGCCGTGGCGGCGGCGATCGTGGTCTTGCCGACGCCGCCCTTGCCGCCCACCAGCAACAGGCGCCGTTCGCGCGCCAGGGTCAGCAGCACGAGATGTGATCCAGCGGCGAATGCGGCATGCCCATACGGCGATGCCACTCATGAAAACGCTCGTACAGCAGCGGCATCAGTTCCAGGCAGTACCACTGCGCCGGATTCGGCAGGCCCAGGGCCTCGCCGAACACCAGCAGCATGAACAAATCGTCCTCGTCGCGGCGCGCGCGGGCAAAGGTTCGCCGATACGGCACCGCGTAGAAATCACGCAGACCGGCGCCGAACGCGGCGGTGAAGCGGCGCCAGGCGGGCGGCTCGTTCACACGGGCGAGCTCGCGTTCTCTGCCACGCCGCGGCGCATCGCCACCGCCGCTTCGAGGGCGACCCACAGCGCCGCGATCAGAATCACGATATCCATGCCCAGCAGCAACCAGTTCTGCGCCGCGTAGAACTGCCCGAGTTGCACGATCAGCGCATAGACCGACATCACCAGCACGAAGATCAGCGGAATCACGGTATAGACCGCCGGGCGCTTCTGCTTGATCAGGATCACCGAGACGATCGCCAGCGTCAGGCCGGCCAGCAGCTGATTGGTGGTGCCGAACAAGGGCCAGATCACCATGCCGCCGGAGCCCTCGGCGCCGGCGCCGAAGGACAAGGCCAGACAGACACCCAGCGCGATCAGCGTGCCGAGCAGACCGTTGACCTTGAGGCCCAGCAATTCGCCGGCCTCCTGCACCACATAGCGCTGCAGGCGCAGCCCGGTATCCATGGTGGTGGCCGCGAACAGGATCGCCATCACCGCGAGCACCGTGGCGCCCAGATCGGCCGGCAGCCCCAGGCCCTGCGTGAGAATCGCGTCACCGCCCTGCACGAATGCATTGACGCCGCCGCCCTGCCACTTGTTGTACATCCCGGACCAGGCATCGACGTCCGGAAAGCCGGCGACGCAGCAGATGATCGCGGCCAGCGCGAGCATGCCCTCGCCCACCGAACCGAAGTAGCCGACGAAGCGCGCGTCGGTTTCCTTGTCGAGCTGCTTGGAGCTGGTGCCCGAGGCCACCAGCCCGTGGAAACCACTGATGGCACCGCAGGCGATCGTCACGAACAGCAGCGGCAGCAGACTGGGCGTGCCTTCCGGCACGGCGTGATTGATCGCCGGCGCCACCACCTCGGGCGCGCAGATCAGCACCGCCACGTAGAGCAGCCCGAGACCCACGAACAGCTGCAGACCGTTGATGTAGTCGCGCGGTTGCAGCAGCACCCACACCGGCAGCAGCGAAGCGATGCCGGCATAGGCGAACAGCAGGATGATCCAGACCGACTTCGGCCCCATGCCGAGCACGCTGTCCGGCAGGGCGATCGGGTAGGCGCTGCCGAGCAGGATCATGCCGTAAAGCACCACCACGCCGATGATCGACGGCCACAGCAGCTTCATCTTCACGCGGTAGATCAGCTGACCGATCACCAGCGCCACCAGCACCGCCCCCCAGACCGGAATCACGGCGGTCGGCGTGGACACCAGCAGATTGGCGATGACCACGGCGAAGGCGGCGTTGACCATCAGCAGCAGCAGGAAGATCACGACCAGGAACAGATTGCGCGCGCGCCCACCGATCACCGTGCCGGTGAGCGAACCGATGGACTGGCCCTTGTTGCGCACGCTGGCCCACAGCGCGCCGAAGTCATGGGCGCCGGCCATGAACACCGTGCCGATCACGACCCACAGGAACGCCGGCACCCAGCCCCAGATCACGGCAATGGCCGGGCCGACGATCGGCGCCGCTCCGGCCACCGAGGTGAAATGGTGTCCCCACAGCACGAACTTGTTGGTCGGCACGTAGTCGATACCATCCTCGAACTCGTGCGCCGGCGTGCGGAAGTTCTCGTCCAGCTTGTAGATTTTCGTGGCGAGAAAGCGTGAATAGAAACGATAGCCGAGCAGCATCACGGCCAGCCCCACCACCAACAAGACGATCGCGTTCATACCTGAACTCTCCTCCGGCGTCGTTTTTGATTCGATTATTGCAAGCCCGCCATCTTGTCGCGCGCGCGTCGCAATGACCAGATCGACCAAAGTCGAATGCGCCCCGTGACGGCCGCGCGCGAACACGCTAGCGTGGTGACACCTTCCTACCGGATTTGCCCGATGTCCAGCCGAACGCGTACGTATCGACTGTCGGTTCTCGCCCTGCTCGCCAGTCTGGCCGGCGCGAGCTCGGCCCTGGCCGCGACCTCGGCCGAGGTGCTCGACGCAGCAAGACCGTCGGACTGGCGACAGCCGGACGCGACCAAGCTGCTGTACATGGAGCTGGCCGCAGGGCGCGTCATCATCGAACTCAACCCGGTGTTCGCACCCGCCGCTGTCGCCAACATCAAGGCCCTGGCCGCCAAGGGCTATTACGACGGCCTGTCGATCATCCGCGTGCAGGACAACTACGTGACGCAATGGGGCGACCCCAATGCCGACACGGACGAGGCCCGCCAGGAAGCGCTGGCGGACAAGTCCGTGCCGGCCGAATATGCGAAGGTCTGGGACAAGGCACTGTCGTTCACGCCGCTGCCGGACGGCGATGTCTACGCGGCTGAAGTCGGCTACATCGACGGTTTTCCGGTGGCGCGCGACGCACAGCACAAGGAGGTCTGGCTGACCCATTGCTACGGCATGGTCGGCGTGGCGCGCGGCACCGAGCCCGACAGCGGCAGCGGTTCCCAGCTCTACGTGGTCATCGGCCACTCGCCGCGCCAGCTCGACCGCAACATCACCCTGGCCGGCCGGGTACTCCAGGGCATGGAATACCTCTCCGCCCTGCCGCGCGGGCACGGCACGCTCGGCTTCTACGAGGAAGACCAGACGATGCCGAGGATCCGTTCGGTGCGCATCGCCGCCGAGCTGCCGGCCGCCGCGCGCACACCGCTGGAAGTGCTGCGCACCGACACCGAGACCTTCGACCGCTATGTCGAATTACGCCGTTCGCGGGATTTGGGCTGGTTTGTCGAATCGACCGACAAGATCGAGGTTTGCAATGTGGGGGTGCCGGCACGGCCGGCCACTCCGAAAGGCGCGGCCGAATAGGAACAAGCCGCGCAGTACGAAGAGGAATCAGATGAGAAGCGTCTGCGTATTTCTGGGCTCCAGTATCGGCGCTCGTGACGACTATCGAGAAGCCGCAATCGCCATCGGCGCCGCGCTGGCCGAACAAGGCCTGGAACTTGTCTATGGTGGATCGCGGGTCGGCCTGATGGGAGTAATTGCAGATGCCGCACTGCAGCGCGGCGGCAAGGTCCATGGCGTGATTCCGCGTGTGCTGGTCGACAAGGAGGTGGCGCATACCGGGCTGACCGAGCTCGAGGTCGTGGACTCGATGCACACGCGCAAGAAGCGCATGGCTGACCGGGCTGACGCCTTTGTCGCCCTGCCCGGTGGCATGGGCACGCTGGAGGAACTCACCGAGGTCCTGACCTGGGCGCAACTGGGCATACACGCCAAACCCTGCGGCCTACTCAATGTGGCCGGGTACTTCACGCCGTGGCTGCGTTTTCTCGATCACGCTGTCGCGGAGCGGTTTCTGAAGCCGGCGCACCGCGCCCTACTCATTGCGGACGCCGACCCGCAACGCCTGCTTCATCGCTTGAGAACGCAGCCGCATGGCGACTCGGCGGGCCCGCTGGCGGGCGACGATCGCTGAACTCGATTCGCCGCCCGCCGGGCGGGCCCCGCGTCTTCCCTACAGAATGAGCCGGCTCTCGGTCTGCTGCAGGATCAGCTTGTTGAGGCGCTTGACGAAGCCGCTGGGATCGTCGAGCTGACCGCCCTCTGCCAGCACCGCCTGACCGAACAGCACCTCGGCGAGGTCGCCGAAGCCTTCACCGTCGGCCGTCTTGAGCCGCTCCACCAGCGGATGCTCGGGATTGATTTCGAGGATCGGCTTGGTCTCGGGCGCGGCTTCTCCGGCCTGCTTGAGGATTTCCAGGAGCTGGCGCGACATGCCGTTCTCCGGAACCACCAGACAGGACGGCGATTCGGTCAGGCGTGCCGACAGGCGCGCCGATTCGATGCGCCCGCCGAGCGCCTCCGGCAGCTTGCCGACGACCTCGGCGAACTCGGCCTCGAAGCGCGCCTTGTCCGGCGTCTCGATCTTGCCGGCCGCTTCCGCGTCTCCGCGTGCGGCCGATTCGAGCGGCTTGCCGTCGAACTCGGTGAGGTGGGTCACCACCCATTCGTCGACGCGGTCGGCCAGCAGCAGCACTTCGTAGCCGGCCTTGCGGAAGCCTTCCAGATGCGGACTGTTCTTCAGCGCCGGCAGCGACTCGCCGGTGAGATACAGGATTTTCTCCTGGCCTTCGGGCATACGTGAGACGTAGTCGGCCAGCGTCACCGTCTGCGCGGCACTGTCCTGCGTGGAGTTGAAGCGCAGCAGCTTGGCGATGCGTTCGCTGTTGGCCGGATCTTCGACCACGCCTTCCTTGAGCACGCGGCCGAACTGCGTCCAGAACTTGGCGTAGTCCTCGGGCCGCTTCTCGGCCATATCGTCCAGCAGATCGAGCACGCGCTTGACCAGCGCACTGCGGATCTTGTCGACCACGCGGTTGGATTGCAGGATCTCGCGCGAGACGTTCAGCGGCAGGTCTGCGGTATCGACCAGACCGCGCACGAAACGCAGGTAGTTCGGCAGCAGTTCGTCGGCGCGGTCGAGAATGAACACGCGCTTCACATACAGCTTCACGCCATGCTGCTGTTCGCGGTTGTACAGATCGAACGGTGCCTGCGCCGGGATGTACAGCAGCGAGGTGTATTCCAGATTGCCTTCGACGCGGTGATGTGCCCAGGCCAGCGGCGGCTGGAAGTCGTGCGCGATGTGCTGGTAGAAGCCGGTGTAGTCCTCGTCACTGAGTTCGGACTTGGGCCGCGTCCACAGCGCGCGCGCCTCGTTGAGCACGCGGCTTTCGGCATCGCCCTCGCCCTTGAGGCGAATCGGCAGGCCGATGTGGTCGGAGTACTTGCGGACCACGTTCTCGAGCCGCATCGGCTCCAGGAATTCCTTGTCATCGTCTCGGATATGGAGCACGACTTCGGTGCCGCGATCTTCCTTGTCACAGGCTTCGAGACTGTATTCGCCCTCGCCTGCGGACTCCCAGACCACCGCTTCCTCGGCACCGGCACGTCGGGTCCGCACGGTGACCTTGTCGGCGACGATGAAGGCCGAATAGAAACCGACACCGAACTGGCCGATCAGCTGCGAATCCTTGGCTTGATCGCCCGAGAGCTGCTCCATGAACTGCTTGGTGCCGGAGCGCGCGATGGTGCCGAGGTTGTCGATGACTTCCTGACGGGACATGCCGACGCCGTTGTCGCGCACCGTCAGCGTGCCGGCTTCCTTGTCGATCGCCAGTTCCACGGCGAGTTCGCCGTCGCCGGCCAATTCCGGCTGCTGGATCGCCAGAAAACGCAGCTTGTCGCAGGCGTCGGAGGCGTTCGACACCAGCTCGCGCAGGAAGATCTCCTTGTTCGAATACATCGAATGGATCATCAGGCGCAGCAGTGATCGGGTTTCGGCCTGGAATTCGTGACGTTCTGCGGACATGGCGTGCCTCGCGGCTCCTCGCGGTGAATGGGTCGAGGCTTCATGGGGGTTTTGCGGCGCCGTTCAAGGGTGCGCCCGTGACTTTCGGCCCCGTGGCGGCGGTGCGACCGGACTGACGCCGGTCAATGTCCGGCGCCGCGCCGGACTTCATCATGGCGCTCCACCCAACCATCCGGAGTGAGCGATGAGCCATGAAGACGTTCGCAGCCTGAAAGATGTCGAAAGCCTGGAGCAGGCCTACCAGGAACTGGCGCTGCAGGCGCACCTGCTGAAAAACGAGGCGAAGGACCGCTGGACCTCGCTGAAAACCGATTGGGTTCGCCTGCAGCAGGAACTGGCGCCGACACGTCAGGCCGGGCAGCACGCGGCTCAGGAAATCGGCAGCGCCACCAGCCTGCTCGCCGGTTCGGTCCGCGAAGGTCTGGCCGAGCTGCGCCGTTCGCTACCGGGCTCGCACTGAGGATCTTCGGGCCCGCTTCGGCGGATCAGGGACAGCTCGCCGCCTGGGCCGCCGCCATCTGCCGCAAACTGGCGGCGATGGCGTCCGCGATCCGGGCCACGGCACGCTGATGGCCTTCCACCAGCGCCGGGAAACCGGCCGTCACCGGCTCCTCGGTGCGCGTCTTGCAGACCAGGGGCGCGGCCCCGGTGTCGAGCTTGCGTACCGACCAGGTGGCCTCGATCAGGGCGCTTCGATCCAGGTAGGACTCGAAGCGGTTCAGCTCGACCTTGATGCGGTAGATCGCCGTGTCGCGGGTCCGCGGTAATCCGTATACGTCGGCGGTTCCCAGTTCGCGGGTCAGCCGGTTGGAGATCGCGCTGCGTACCTCGTCCGCCACCGGCGCGATCCAGCGCCGGGTTTCCAGCAGCAGTATCTCGCCACCGCCACGGCGCAACACCATCTGCGGCCCGTCGATCTGCGTCGGCGTCTCCACCGGCAGCATCTCGATCTGATACGACGCGCCTGCCACGCCCGTGGCTGGCGCCGCGGAGTCCGGCGGAATCAACGTGAAAAACTGGATCGGCTCGGAGGCGCAGGCCGCGACACCGACGATCAGCACCGCCATCAGCAGGGACCGGGCTCGGATGCTCATCATTCGTTCGGGAAGTTGTCGGTGGGATCGGGGTCGTTGGCCTTGCCGCGGATCAGCGATTCGGGATGCCGTTGCAGATAATCGGTCAGTGAGCGCATCGAACGCGCCGCCCGATCGAGTTCGTCCAGCGTCTCGGTGAGGTTCTGCTGCAGCGGCGCATCCGGTTGCGCCAGGCTCTGGTTGGCCGCATTGACGGTGGCGCGCACATCCTCGAGCAGGCGGCGCAGTTCCGGCGTGACTTCGCCATCGATCTGACGCAACAGATCGCGCGCGCTGTGCACGGTGTCGCTGAGGTCGCGCCCGATGTCGCCGAACGGAATCTCGTCGAGCCGGTCGACGATATCGGCGACCTGCTGCTGAATCTGGTCGAAACTGGCCAGCGAAGTCGGCACCTCCAGCGGCTGACCGTCGTCGGCCGCGACCATCATCGGCTTGGCCTTGGCCTCGAAGGCGAGCGCGATATAGAGCTGGCCGGAGATCAGGTTTCCGGTACGCATCTGGGCGCGCAGACCTTGATTGACCATGTCCGTGAACACTTGGCGATCGGCATTGATCGGCTGCTCGTCGCCGTGGTCGTGGTCGACGACGCCGTCACGCAGCCCGCGATAGGCACGGCCGAGACGTTGTGGATACACCGTGGCATCGATCAGGGCCGCGAACTGCTTCTTGTCGCGATCGTATTCGAGTTCGATGCCGGAGACAGTGCCGATCTCGATACCCTGGAAATCCACCGGAGCGCCCGCGGCGAGCCCTCGCACGGACTGGAAGAAGCGCATGCGCAATTTCAGCTGATCGCCGTCCGGAGGCGCCAGTGCCGAACTCTGGTCGGAGAACAGCGGAAAGACCGCATCCATGTCGGCCGTCTCGCCGGGATCGTCACCGGGCAGCGACTGGAAGGCGACGCCGCCGACCAGCACCGTGGCCAGCGACTGGGTATTGACGCGCACGCCGCCAGCGCTCACCGAAACGTCCACGCCGCTGGCATTCCAGAACCGCGAACGGTTGGTGACAAAACGATCGTAGGGATGATCCACGAACACCTGAATCGTGACCTTGCGGCCATCCGGATTGAGATCGAAGCCGACCACGCGACCGACCGGAATACGGCGGTAATACACCGGCGAGCCGATGTCGAGTGAGCCCAGGTCGGAACTGCGCAACTGGAAGCGCTTGCCCTGCTGGTCGTTGGTGACGGCTGGTGGCACTTCGAGGCCTTCGAACTCGGTACGCGCCTTGTCCGACTGGCCGACATCGACACCGATATAGGCACCGGAGAGCAGCGTTCCCAGGCCGGAGACGCCGCCCATGTCGACGCGCGGACGCACCACCCAGAACCGCGAATCCTCGACCGCCAGCGATGCGGCCTCCTTGCTCAGGTCGACGTGCACGATCACGAATTCATGATTGTCTTCCAGCTCGGCCGAACTGACCTTACCGACCACCACGTCCTTGTACTTGACCTCGGTCTTGCCGGGCTCGATGCCTTCGGCGGTATCGAAGGTAATGGTGATGCTGGGCCCGGCCTGAAGGTAAGCGCGCACCACCAGCACCAGACCGACCAGCGCCGCGACCAGCGGCACCAGCCACACCAGCGAAACGCTCCAGCGTCCCGGCGTGGCGAGTTCGGGTTCGGGCAGCTCGGCGCCGCGGGAAATGTCGTCTTGCTCAGTCATTGCGTGGTGCTTTCGGGGAATCCCAGGTCAGGCGCGGGTCGAAACTCATGGAGGCCAGCATCGTCAGCACGACCACGGCACCGAAGGCCATCGCGCCCGGGCCGGCATCGACGCGCGCCACCGACTGGAAGTGGACCAGCGCCGCCAACAAGGCGACGACAAATACGTCCAGCATCGACCAGTGCCCGATGAACTCGATCATACGATACAGCTTGGCGCGCTCCGGGCGACGCCAATCGCTGCCGCGCTGCGCCGTAATCAACAGCAGCGCCAGGACCGCGATCTTGAATATCGGCACCACGATGCTGGCGACGAACACGATGATCGCAAGATCGATCGAACCGGACCGCCACAGCACCACCACGCCGGACAGTATCGTGTCCGCATGGCTGTCGAACAGGGTCGCGGTCTTCATGATCGGCAGCAGGTTCGCCGGAATGTAGAGCAACGCCGCTGCCAGCAGCAGCGCCCAGGTGCGGCTGATGCTGGCCGGTCCGCGGCGATGCAGACTCGCCCGACAGCGCGGGCAATGGCTGTGGTCGGCGCCGATGTCACGACTCACCAGACCGCAGGCATGGCATCCGAGCACGCGGAGATCGCGTGCCTCGACGACCCCGCCCCGGGCGCTCACCGGCGCGCTCCGTCGGCGATTTCCCAGAGCCGGCGCAGGTCGAAGCCGGTCAGCGTGGTCAGCAGCAGCGTGAGAATGCCGAAGGCCCACAGGCCGATGCCCGGAATGACTTCAGCCAGGCCCGCCAGCTTCACCACCGACACCAAGGCACCGAGCAGGAACACCTCGACCATGCTCCAGGGCTGCACCAGCCGCAGCGCGTGCATCGCGTCGCGAAAATGGACCGGCACGCGGCCGCGGCGAAGCGCCGGCAACACGTGCAGGAACAGCGCAATCTGGCTCAGCGGAAAGAAGAACACGGTGGCGGCCGCCAGCGCCGCGACCACACCGACGCCGGAATTCCAGGTCGCCATGATCGCACCCCACAGCGTCGCTTCGCTGGCCACGCCCTGAACTTCGATGCGCACGATCGGGTAGACGTTGGCGATCACAAACACGATCAAGGCCGTCAGGGTCAGCGCCAGCATCGCGTTCAGACCGTAGCGCTGATCGCGATACAGCTCCGCGCCACAACGCAGGCAGCGCGCGATTTCGCGACGGGCCAGAGCGCGTCGCCCGTAGACCGCATCGCAGTGCTCACAGACACAAAGCGGCTGTGTCGCCATCGACAGTCCTGATTCAGCAAGAATATGAGAGCGTTCCGGGAACGCGGCGGCCAGACCGCCGGCCCCCAAAACATGACCGTTGGCTCGGGGGAAGGCCCCGGACGCCAACGGCACGTACTACTATAGTGCTGCAAATGGTGGGTTTCCGCGACCGGACACCACCTGAATCCCTGACAGGAATCCATAACAAAAAGGTCGCGCCAGAACCGAGGAGACAAACATGCAGACTGCCGAAGCCATCGCCCCAACACTCGCCAACGACACCGACGAAGTCCTGATGGAGAAAGTCGGTGATCACATCGCGCTGGTCACGCTCAACCGTCCCGATGTTTGCAATGCCGTCAATGTGGAGATGTCGCGCAAGATGCTGCGCATCGTCTGGTTGATCGAGCACGATCCGGAAATCCGCGTAGCCGTGCTCACCGGCGCCGGAAACAGCTTCTCTGCCGGTGCCGATCTCACCGAACTGTGCGAGGGCCAGGGGCGCAACATCGCCGACGGTCCGGCCGGTTTCGGTGGCTTCGTGCTCGCCGCGCGCAGCAAGCCCTGGATCGCCGCCGTGCACGGACATGCGCTGGGCGGCGGTACCGAAATGGTGCTGGCCTGTGAAATGGCCGTTGCCGGCCGGAACTCGAGCTTCGGCCTGCCGGAAGTCAAACGCTGCCTGGTGCCGGGCGCCGGCGGTGCCTTCCGCCTGCCGCGCTCGATCCCGCGCGTGTTCGCCAACCAGCTGGTGCTGACCGGCGAGCCGATCTCGGCGCAAAAGGCCGAGCAGTTCGGGCTCATCAACATGATTGTCGATGACGACAAGGTGCTCAACGAAGCGCTCAAGCTGGCGCGGGGCATCGCCTCCAACGCACCGCTGGCGGTGCAGGAAGCGATGAAGCTGCTGCGCATGGCCGAAGATCATGGTGACGACGAACTTGCCCGCAATACGATTCGCTCGATCGGGCGCCTGATGCACACCGAGGATTTCCGCGAAGGTCCGCGTGCCTTCCTGGAGCGCCGCGAAGCGGTCTGGAAGGGCCGCTGATTCAGCCCGGAATATCGGGCTCCGCGCGATTGCGCATCCAGTCCGCGGTCTGCAGGAACGACTGCCGCAAGCGCCGATGAAGCGACTGCGGCAGTTCGCATTGGGCCATCGCCTCATCCATGCATTGCAGCCACTGGTCGCGTTCAAGCACTCCGATCGAAAACGGCAAGTGCCGCGCGCGGAGGCGCGGATGGCCGAAACGCTGCACGAAGTGGTCCGGGCCACCGCTCCAGCCGCACAGGAACCAGAACAGCTTGTCGCGCGAGCCATCCAGTGACAGCGGATGCAGGGCACGCAAGACCTTGAATCGGGCATCGCTGTCCATGCGCGTATAGAACGCATCCACCAGCGCGCGCACGCCCTGTTCGCCACCCAATTGTTGATAAACCGTCTCGGTTCCGCTCATGTCGCTGGCCCCGCCATCGACACCGGCACCACCACCGACAGCGCCACGGCATCGACCGCGCCGCGATTCACGTAGGAATGTGCCTGGTCGCCCGGAAACGCGAACACATCGCCGGCACTCACCACGAACACTTCCCCCGCCACCAGCACCGAGACCTCGCCTTCGATCGTGTGCAGGTATTCCTTGGTTCCGAACACATGCGCGGTGCCGCGCATCGTCGCCTGCGGTTCGATGCACATGCGCGTGATCTCCAGTCCACGTACACGTTCCGGCAGGAGGTCGGCCACCTGCACACGACCGCTCGCGCGCAGACGTACCGGAACCTGCGCGGCCGGCACCAGCACGCAGGCATTGCGCGGGCGCGCCAGCAATTCCTCGATGCCGACACCCAGTGCGGCAGACAAGCGCGCGAGATTGGCCAGCGAAGGATTGCCGGCACCGGATTCGATATGCGCGATCGTCGAACGCGGGATTCCAGCCAGGGTCGCCAGACTCGCCTGCGACAGATTGCGCCCACGGCGCAATGCCAAAACGTTGCGGGACAGATTGGTGGCGGCGTCGGTACTCATCGGCATCGGCTGTCGGGAATGTCCAATATTTTGGACTTTATGACGCCATATTGCCAAACCTAGCGACGCCGCAACAATCCGCCGCGCAGGTCCTTGATGATCTCGGCCGCGGCATTGTGTCCGGGCGCACCGGTGACGCCACCGCCGGGATGCGTACCCGAACCACACTGGTACAAGCCGGCAATCGGCGATCGATAGTTCGCGTAGCCGAGCATCGGTCTTGCCGAGAACATCTGGTCCAGGCTCAGGGCGCCGTGAAAGATGTCTCCGCCGATCAGTCCGAAGGTCCGTTCCAGATCGAGCGGACTCATGATCTGCCGCCCCAGCACCGCAGCCTTGAAATTCGGCGCCTGCGCATTGACGGTGTCGACGATCAGGTCTGCGACCGTCTCGCGATGCTGGTCCCAGCTCGATCCGTCCGGCAATTCCGGGGCGAAGTGCTGACAGAACAGGCTGGCCACATGCTGTCCCGGCGGCGCGAGGCTGTCATCCAGCGTGGAGGGGATCAGCATTTCGACCACCGGCTTGCGCGCCCAGCCGTGCGTGCGCGCATCGAAATAGGCTTGCTCCATGTAACGCAGATCGGGCGCCAGGATGATGCCGGCGGTGTGATGCTCGGCCAGCTCGCGGCCCGGCAGACAGCGGAAATCCGGTAGCTCCGACAGGGCCACATTCATGCGGAAGGTGCCTGAGCCGCAACGCCATTGCGCGATCCGTTCGCGGAACTCGCCAGGCAGCACCGCCGGGTCGATCAGCTGCTCAAACAGCAGTTTTGGATTGAGGTTGGAGATCACGATCGGTGCACGCAGAACCGCGCCCTGTTCGGTCACCGCGCCCACCGCCCGGCCGTTCTCGACCAGTACTTCGCGCACCGCGCTGTCGACGAGGATGGTCGCTCCGCGCGCCTGCGCGGACTTCGCCATCGCCTGCGTGATCGCGCCCATGCCGCCGATCGCATGTCCCCAGGCGCCCTTGTTGCCGTTGACCTCGCCGAACACGTGGTGCAACAGCACGTAGGCCGAGCCCGCCGAATGCGGGCTGGCGTAGTTGCCGACGATGCCATCGAAACTGAGTGCCGCCTTGATCGGCTCGCTCTCGAACCAGCCGTCCAGATAGTCGCCGGCCGAGATCGAGAACAAGCGCAGCAGCTCGCGCCGCTGATCCTGATTCAGTCGGCGCAGACGTCCGCCGAGTCGCGCGGCGCGTAGCAATTCCGGCAAGGCCGTGCGCCAGGAGCCGGCCACGACATTGGGCGGTGTTTGCAGAACCAGTTCGCGCAGCAGATCGGCAATGCGCTCGAGTTTCTCGCCGTAGGCCGGCAGCCGCTCCGCATCCCGCGCAGAAAACTTCGCGACTTCGTCCGCCGTCTTGTCGGCGCCGATCTTGAGATAGCGGCCGTCCCCCGTCGGCAGGAAATTGGACAGCTGTCGTTCGACGATACGCAGCCCGTGGGCCGGCAGTTCCAGATCGCGGATCACTTTCGGGTTGAGCAGCGAAACCGTGTAGGACGCCACCGAGTTGCGAAAGCCCGGGTGGAACGCTTCGGTCACCGCAGCGCCGCCGACCACGCTGCGGCGTTCCAGCACTGTCACCGCGAGCCCCGCCGCTGCCAGATAGGCGGCGCACACCAAGCCATTGTGGCCGCCGCCGATAATCAGCGCATCGCAGGATTGTGGCGGCATGTTTCGCTACACGGGAATCAGGGCCGCCGAGCATTGCGCGGAACACCGGTACCGCGCAATGGATGGCGCCGTGTTTTGGACGGATACCTGCCGAGGATCAGATGCCGCCCATGCACAGGTACTTCAGTTCCATGTATTCGTCGATGCCGTACTTGGAACCTTCGCGCCCCAGACCGCTGGACTTGACGCCGCCGAACGGCGCCAGCTCGGTCGAGATCAGGCCGGTGTTGACGCCGACCATGCCGCTTTCGAGTCCTTCCGAAACGCGCCACACGCGCGCCATGTCCCGCGCATAGAAGTACGAGGCCAGGCCGAACTCGGTGTCGTTGGCGAGCCGCAAACCCTCTTCCTCGGTGTCGAACTTCACCAGCGGCGCGACCGGGCCGAAGGTTTCCTCGCGCATCGGCAAGGCATCGGCAGCAACACCGGTCAACACCGTGGGCGGAAAGAACGTGCCCTCACCGCGCTGGCCGCCCAGCAACAGCCTGGCGCCGCGATCCACACAGTCCGCGATATGGCGCTCCACCTTGTCGACCGCGCTCGGATTGATCAGCGGACCGATCTTCACGCCTTCATCCAAACCATTGCCTACCTTGAGTTCCGAAGCGGCGGCGGCCAGCTTGTCGGCGAACTCGTCGTAGACACCGCCCTGCACGTAGAAGCGATTGGTGCAGACGCAGGTCTGACCGGCGTTACGGTATTTCGAAGCAATTGCCCCCTGCACGGCGGCGTCGATATCGGCGTCGTCGAACACCAGGAACGGCGCGTTGCCGCCCAATTCCAGTGACAGCTTCTTGATGGTGCCGGCACTCTGGCTCATCAGCTGCGCGCCGACTTCGGTGGAGCCGGTAAACGACAGCTTGCGCACGATCGGACTGTCGGTGAAGGCCTTGCCGATCGGGCGCGACTTGCCGGTAATGACCGAGAACACGCCTTCAGGCACACCGGCTTCCTCGGCCAGCACGGCCAGCGCCAACGCCGAGAACGGCGTCGCATCCGAAGGCCGCGCCACCATCGCGCAACCGGCCGCCAGTGCCGGGCCCAGCTTGCGTGTGATCATCGCCGCCGGGAAGTTCCACGGCGTGATCGCCACCGCCACGCCGATCGCCTGCTTCAGCACCAGAATCCGGCTGTCACGCTGATGCGCCGGAATCACGTCGCCGTAGGCCCGCTTGGCTTCCTCGCCAAACCATTCGATGAACGAGGCGGCATAGCCGATCTCACCGCGGCTCTCGGCCAGCGGCTTGCCCTGCTCGATCGTCATCAACTTCGCCAAGTCTTCCTGATTGCTCATCATCAAATCGGCGAAGCGGCGCAGCACCGCGGCGCGCTCCTTGCCGGTGCGCGCCCGCCAGTCGATCTGGGCGGACTCCGCCGCTTCGATGGCGCGCACCGCCTCGGCTTCGCCCATGTTCGGAACGCGGCCGATCAGTTCACCGGTCGCCGGATTGTGAACCTCCAGTGATTCGCCACCATCGGCACCAATCCAACGGCCCGCGATATACGCCTTTTCGCGGAACAGCGCGGCATTTTTCAGTTCGGGGCTTGTCGACTGTTTCTCGGTCATGGCTGCACCTCCGGTTGCTTTTCGTGGATGGTCGTTTGCTGTGGCCGCCGACGCACGTCTCTCCGGGCGGTGAACGGCCCGTTCACGCCTCTGTCACGCTGTGCTTCGGTATCCTAGCTCCATCTATTCCTGCACGGCGCTGCGTGCTTGTTGGCTTTGCCTCGCCGCTGCATACCGAATCCCCAGACAACCTCCAAGACCCATGAACAACGATTCGATCTATCTCGCAGGCCACTGGGCTCCCGGCGGCGGCGCCGAATTTTCGAGTATCGACCCAAGTAGCGGCGCAACACTTTGGACTGGCAATGCCGCCACACCGGACGACGTGAATGTGGCCTTCCAGTCCGCCCGCGCCATTGCCGGCGCCTGGGGTACGCGCCCGTTCGCGGAACGCGAAGCCATCGTGCGACGTTTCGCCGAACTGCTGGCTGAACACAAGGAAGCGCTCGCCAGCACCATCGCGCAGGAGACCGGCAAGCCGCTGTGGGAGACGCGCACCGAAGTCGGCGCGATGATTGGCAAGGTCGATCTTTCGGTGAAAGCCTACTGGCAGCGCACCGGCGTCACCGAAACCCGGAATGGCGCCGTGCTCAGCGCGATCCGTCACAAACCGCATGGCGTGGTCGCCGTGTTCGGGCCCTACAACTTCCCCGGACATCTGCCGAACGGCCATATCGTGCCGGCCCTGCTGGCCGGCAACTGCGTGATCTTCAAGCCCAGCGAGCAGACGCCGCTGGTGGCGATCGAAACCGTGAAACTGTGGCACCAGGCCGGCATCCCCGAAGGCGTGCTGAGCTTGCTCCCAGGCGAACTCGAAACCGCGCGGGCCATCGCCCAGCATCCACAACTCGATGGCCTGTATTTCACCGGAAGCTCGCGCACCGGCTCCATCCTCAACCGTCAATTTGCCGATACGCCGGGCAAGATCCTGGCGCTGGAAATGGGCGGCAACAATCCGCTTTTGGTCGGCAAGGTCAACGATATCGTGCCCGCGGTCTACGACGTGATTCAGTCCGCCTATCTCTCCAGCGGCCAACGCTGCACCTGCGCGCGACGCCTGTTCGTGCCGCAAGGCTCTGGAGGTGATTTCTTCATCACCGTGCTGGTCGACGCCATCCGCAAGATCATGGTCGGTCACTGGAACGACGAGCCGCAACCGTTCATGGGTCCGTTGATTTCCGCTGCCGCTGCGCAGCAGCTGCTGGACGCCGAGAAGACGCTGATGGACCTCGGCGCCGAAGTGCTGGTGCCGATGCAGCGCCTGCCTTACGGCGATGCCTTTCTCACCCCCGGCCTGCTCGACGTCACGCGCATCGACGAGCTGCCGGACGAGGAACATTTCGGCCCGCTGCTGAAAGTGATTCGCTACGAGAACTTCGACGACGCGATCGCACAGGCCAACGCCACACGCTACGGCCTGTCAGCCGGTTTGCTGTCCGAAGATGAGGCACAGTGGAACACCTTCTACGCCAACATCCGCGCCGGCATCGTCAACTGGAACCGGCAGACCACCGGCGCCTCCGGCGCCGCGCCCTTCGGGGGTGTGGGCGAATCCGGCAATCATCGCGCGGCCGCGCTCTATGCCGCCGATTACTGCGCCTACCCGGTCGCCTCGATGGAAGCGCCGAAATCCGAACTGCCGCCGCAACTCCCGCCCGGCATCGAGCTGGGGCCGGAGGTCTAGCGGCGGAGGTTCATCCCGGGCTTGAATCGCATATTGCTCATCCAGCAGCCCGAACGGTCGCATCAGCGCGAATGAACGGCGCCAGCGAAGCTCGACACGGCCAAGCATGCGGAAGACACTAGAGTGAATCTGAGGGTGTCGGGTCGGGGGCCTTTCGCCGTGCAGCTGATCGAAACCATATTCGAGCTTCACAAGAGGCTGGCGGCGAACCGGCGCTTCGGCGTTCCCGCGCAAACCTTGCGCGAGGAAATCGGCTGCGGCCCCACGCGTTTGAAACGGGCGATCAGCTTCCTGCGCGACGTGCTGCAAGCGCCGCTGATCATGGACCCGGAACGGGGCACCTACCGCTATGAATCGGAAGGCGTCTACCAGCTGCCCGGCCTCTGGTTCAGCGCCGAAGAACTCGCCGCCCTGCTGATTCTCGATCAGGTTCTGGAACAACAGCCCATCGGGCTGCTGTCCGAAGCGCTGCGGCCGCTGCGCGGCAAGATCGAAACACTGCTGCACAAAACCGGCGCCGAAACCCCGCAATGGGACTCCCGTCTGCGGCTGCTCCGTATGGCCGCCCGCCCTGCCGGAGACCGATTCTCGACCGTGGCGGACGCGCTGGTTCGCCGACGCCGCCTGCTCATCGACTATCACGCCCGCAGCGACGACCGCATGCCGCGACCCCGCACGATCTCTCCGCAACGGCTCGCGCTGTATCGGGACAACTGGTATCTCGACGCCTGGTGCCACGAACGTAATGACCTGCGTACCTTTTCGGTAGATCGCATCGTCAGCGCCGAAGTTCTGGAGCCACCGGCCCAGGAAGTCGAAGCCAGCGCGCTCGATACCGTGCTGGCCACCAGCTACGGCATCTTCTCCGGCCAGCCGACCGCGGTCGCCACGCTCCAATTCTCGCCACACATCACCCGCTGGGTCGCCGCCGAAACCTGGCATCCCCAGCAGCAGGACGAGCGCCATGAAGACGGCTCGCTGACCCGCAGCTTTCCCTACCACCGCGCGGAGGAACTGCTGATGGACATCCTGCGCTACGGCCCGGATGTGGAAGTGCTGGAACCGCCCTCCTTGCGTGATGCCGTGGCGGATCGTCTGCGTGCCGCGCTTTCCCACTACCCAGCGCCCGAAGCGACACCGCAGGTCGCCGCACTCCAAAAAGTGCGTGCAACTACCGGTGTGAAATGAAGTTTTCCGGCCAGGATTTGCAGGGTCAGGAATCGAAAACGTGGTCGATTAGCATCGAACCGACCCTCGGCATGAAACGGCCCCTCGAATCATGATGACCCGCTTGAACAGCTTTGCCTTTCGGCGCGATGAGCCGCATGCAAAAGCAACGGGCCGAACATCAAGACGGCCAACTCAGGCCGCCTTATGCCGCTCCATGACTTGGCGCAAAGCATCCAGTGCCTCACCGCGCTCGCCTTCACTCGCCGACCGCAGCCAGTCTGCCAAATCCGGTGCGGCACGCAGAACGACAAGCTCCTCCGGGGAAACAGCGCACCCGGCGTATTTCAGGCTCGCCCGTTCGAATAGATCGGCATCGACTTCCGGGATGTCGGACAAGTCAATCTCGGCATCGGACATCTGCCGCAGCCGCGTCCAATCAGTGGCTGAATCTTTCGAAGAATTTTTTCCGTTCATGGGTTGTGGCGTTGTGCAGCGACGAACTTCGGGCAGTTTGATCGAGCAACCAGGATCTCGTCACTACCCGGAATTTCGCCCCCTTCCGAGTGACGTATACTTTAACGGCTATTTGTACGTCAACCCGCACGAGATCAGTCATGCAATCAAAACTTACGCTACGCATCGACGAGCATTTGATTCGCCGGGCCAAAGAGCAAGCCCACGCGCGAGGCACTTCGGTTTCCGCCTTGGTGGCGGGTTATCTCTCCGCGTTGGGAGAGCCGGATTCGAACGACATCACACCCAGAGTTCAGCGCCTCCTGGGCGTACTCAGCGACTCGACTTCCAGCGAAGAGCTGTACTACGAGCATCTGGTGAAGAAACACGAGTAGGAAGTTCAATTGCTTGTTTTGGTGGAGATGTCGCCGGCACCATTGAAGTAATTGCTTGTTTTGGAGCGGTTGAAAGACCGGATCCACCTTCTGGCGACAACTCCACCTCTCTTGGAGACCGCCGCATGAAATCGCTGGCACCGTTGGTGGCCCTGGACATAAACGTCCTGCTGGACGTACTCCTGAATCGCAAGCCTTGGTCCAGACCCGCAGCTGCCCTGTTGGGACTTTGCGACCGCCAGATCATCCGTGGATGCCTACCTGCTTCAGCAGTAGGTACCGTCTACTTCCTCATCAAACGCGAGCACGGCCCGCGTCGCGCACGTGCGATTGTGAGCGAACTGCTCGGCATTCTCCGCGTGCTGCCCGTAGACGAATCAACCATCGCCGAAGCTCTGACTGCGAACTGGTCCGACTTTGAAGACGCTGTTTTCCACGCCTCCGCACGACAGGCGGGCGTCACGTACATAGCGACGCGAAATGTGAAGGACTTTCGCAAAGCGTCGCTTCAAGTCTGCGACCCCGAAACCTTGCTTGCCGCACTGAGCCATTCAGAAATCGGTAGCGACGCGCACCATGACTAAGTCATTCGATGCGCTTTTCAAGGCTGCATACGGACGAGAATCCGATCTTACATTCACACCTATTGAATATCAGCGAAGGCTCGCTACAGACCGCTGGGATGACGAAGCATGGCCGGACCTACTCAACGTTCCCACCGGCCTCGGAAAGACTGCGGCAGTCACGCTGGCCTGGCTGTACAAACGCGGCTGGCGACAAGGCGGCCGCCTTGAGGGCGCAGACCCTGACACGCCGCGCCGCCTGATTTGGTGCTTGCCCATGCGGGTGCTGGTGGAACAGACCGAACGCAGTATCCGCGACTGGCTCTCCCGTCTCGGAATAGACGGTGACGCCGGGACCGGAAAAGTGTCAGTGCATGTGCTCGTAGGCGGCGCCGAGGATGTGAAGACCTGGGCCGAGCAGCCTGAAGAAGACATGATCCTCATCGGTACCCAGGACATGTTGCTGTCACGCGCATTGATGCGCGGCTACGGCACGAGCCGCTACCTGTGGCCGGTACACTTCGCGATGTTGCACAACGACGCGATGTGGGTGTTCGACGAGGTTCAGCTGATGGGACCGGGCTTGATCACCGGCGTGCAGCTCGAAGCCTTCCGCCGCGAACTGGCCTGTGCCCGCAACAGCCGCAGTCTCTGGGTGTCGGCAACGCTCAACCGGGCCTGGATGAAGACCGTGGACTTCGATCCCGACGCGCTCGCCTTGCTGCAACTGAGCGAAGAGGAAAAAGCCTCCGAAACGGTCAGCGCGCGGCGCGATTCCATCAAGCCGCTGGCCACCTGCAGCGCGAATCTGAGCGCGGACAGCAAGACGGCCTTGGCGTCCTATTTCCACGAACTGGCGGCTCAGGTTCTTGCCGCTCAGCGGCAACGACCTGGAACGACCACACTGGCGATTCTCAACACCGTCGCGCGCGCGCAGGGCTTGTTTGATGAAATCGCCAAGCATCTATCGCCCCCGCCTTCGAAGAAGCGAAAAGACGCAGCAGACGATCCGCCATCGCTTTCGGATGCGCCCGAACTTTTGCTTGTGCACTCGCGCTTTCGCGCCCAGGAGCGCAAGGCGCTCAACGACAAACTCGCAACGTCGCCCGACCCAAGCGGCCCCGGCCGCATCATCGTCGCCACCCAGGCCGTGGAAGCCGGCGTCGACCTGTCCTCGCGCGTCCTGTTCACGGAGTTGGCGCCTTTCGCATCGATGGTCCAACGCTTCGGCCGCTGCAATCGCTACGGCGAATACAACGACTCCACCGATGCGCAGGTCTATTGGATCGATGTCGCCGATTCCAAACCCTACGAACCATCCGAACTCGACGATGCGAGGCGCCTGCTGGAACCACTGAGCAGCGCCTCTCCCGCAACGCTGCCGCCCATTGAGGCCTCAGCGCCGATGTGTCCGGTGCTGCGGCGCAAGGATTTCCTGGACTTGTTCAGCACCGAGGCCGACCTGTCCGGCTTCGATGTCGACATCGCCCAGTACATCCGCGACGCGGATGATGCCGACGTCCTGCTGTTCTGGCGCGAGTGGTCCGACGTGGACTGCGCCAAGAGTCAACCGTCCGCGAATGCTGACGAGCTGTGCCGCGCGGGCCTGGGCGCCGCCAGCGAATTGCTCAAGCGCCTGAAAGCGGGGGATGCTTATCAGTGGGACACGCTGGCCCGCGAATGGACAATGGTTGCGCACCTGGGCAAGCCGCGCTTGCGGCCCGGCATGATTCTCATGGTGCATGCCGCGGCCGGCGGCTATACGGAACAGCGCGGTCTTTCACCGGAGTCGTCGAAAGCGGTCGAGCCACTCAAGCCTGCGGGAACGGATTCGCTCACCGCTGAGGCGATGGACGACGACCGGCGCAGCCTGCTCGCGCAGGAGGTTTCGCTGACGCGCCACCTGAACGACGTGGGCAACGAAGCAGAAACCCTCTGCGCATCCTTGAAGGTGCCGGATGCGGCCGCAGTCATCCGAGCGGCGCGATGGCACGACGTGGGCAAGGCGCACCAAGCCTTCCAGACGATGCTCAGGGACGCTCATCAGAAGGGCCTTCAGCAAGAGCTCGGCGACGGCCTCTGGGCCAAATCCGGCGGCAACTACCGCGGGCGCGTAAGTTATCAGGTAGCGGGCGAAGACAAACCACGCAAGCACTTCCGCCACGAGCTTGCGTCCGCGCTCGCCTGGCTGGCGCAACACGACGACGAACCCGATGCGGACCTGATCGCCTACCTGATCGCCGCCCACCACGGCAAAGTCCGCCTGTCGCTGCGCGCCCTGCCTAACGAAACTGAACCTCCCGACTCGCGCCTGTTCGCTCGCGGCGTGTGGGACGGCGACGTTTTGCCCGCCTTCCATCTTTCGGACGACGAAGCGCTCCCGGAAATTCCCTTGCACCTCGACATCATGCAACTGGGCGAAGGTCGGATGGGACCATCCTGGACCACCCGGACACAGCGCCTGTTGAAGCGCCACGGGCCCTTCCGCCTCGCCTGGTTGGAATCACTGGTGCGTATCGCCGACTGGCGGGCCAGCCGTGCGGAGCAGGAGGCTGACAATGGGCACTGAGCAGGAGCACAATTCGAAAGATGAGCTGGAAACAAAACATTCAGACGTGGAGAGCGCTCCCGCCGGAAGAGCGGCAGCGACGCATGCTGGTGCAGAGCCCGCTGCAGGTCTGGCAGAGCATGGCGTTCGAACGCGAACCGGTGAGTCTCAAACGGCTGGAGGCGCGACACAGACTGCTGATGCAACAATCCCGAGATTCGTCACCGCCGCCGGAACGCTGAGTTATGCCGAGCTGGCGGAAAGGCTGTCGGAACCGCTGCAACAGCTCGACTACGACATTCGCCAGCAACGATTTTCCGAACGCGCAATAGACGAAACTCTGCTGCTTGACCTCCATGCCGGGCTGACGGCGGAACTGTTTCCCGAGCAGGCAGGCCTCTACCGTCAAACTCAGAACCAGATCCGCGGGCATCAGCCACCGCCTCCGTATGACGTACCGCGGCGCATGCGGGACTACTGCCTGAATCTCGCCACCCGCATCGAGCACCTCGGCGGCGAGGCCGACGACCGCCTGCTCGAACTGCTGGCCTACGCGGAAGGAGAATTTCTGTCGATCCATCCGTTCCCGGACCTCAACGGCCGGATCAGCCGCCTGTGGCTGCTGGAAATCCTGAGGCGTCTGCAGTTGCCGCCGGTGACGGTAGTACCGATGGACGCACGATTTCGCGCCCGCTACTTCGATGCCCTGGCCGCCGCGGACGGGCGCGACTGGAGACCGCTGATGGACCTCTGGAAGGAACGCCTCTCGCAACCCGTGCATGTCAACGAAATTCCCTTGCCCGGTTGCACGCCCACACCACTGGCGTCCTACCTCAAGGCGCTCGCCATCCTGCGGTTGGTTGCCGAAGCGGGCGACGAGAATGGCGGCGATGCCGAAGCCACGGGTTTCTGGCGCAACGATGTGTTTGTCTTGCGAACGCGGCTGACCGCCGAACAGCTTCGTGAGTTTTTCCTGGAGCACTATCGACCGACGCCGCTGGTTGCGCCGTGGGGAGCACGATCGGGCTTCTATGGAGGCAGCGCGGAAAAGGCGGCGAGAGCTGCTCTGAATGAAATCGAGACCTCTACGCATGAACGCCTAAAGCCTTTTTGCAGTGCGATCCACACGGTTCGCAACCTCCTTGAGCGCGAAGGGTTCAACGAAAAGGCTTCAGACGAGAAGAAGCTTGAGCTACTAAATATTAGTCGCTCGAAATTGCCCGATGAATTGCTCCAATGGCTAGACGCGTGCTATGTGCTGACTACGGATGGACGACAGTTCCCCCCCCTGCTCGGCACCGGAGGCAACGAGGGCAGCGGCAGTTATGTATCCGGCTTCGCACAACAAATATGTTCTTGCGTCGCCAAGCGGGCGCACGACAACGCACTAGGCGCAGCGTTGTTCTGCGAAATCTCCGCCAACGTTAACTCCGAACAAACGCCGGGGCACTTCTCGCCGCAGGATGCGGGTGGCGCAAATGCATCAAATGGATTCTTCGAAGGCAAACCCCACACAAACCCGTGGGACTACATCCTGACGCTTGAAGGGACGTTGTTATTTGCCGGGAGCGCAACGCGCCGAAGCGAATTTGCGGCGCCTCAGATCAACTTCCCCTTCGTGGTCGCTCCAGCAGCAGGCGGAAATTCTAGTTACGTGTTGGAAGAAGAACAGCCAAAGCAAGCCAAGCGGCAGGTCATGGAAATATGGTGTCCATTGTGGACCCGAGCGTGTGCTCTGGATGAGCTTCGGGCTCTTTTCTCTGAGGGCCGAGCAACGTTAGGTGCGAGAGCTGTCTCCAATGGACTGGATTTTGCTCGCGCCATTGCCACACTTGGCGTTGACAGGGGAATTGAGCAGTTTCAGCGCTTCAGTTTCTTGATGCGCAATGGCCAAAGCTTTTTTGCCACCCCTCTTGCGCGATATTTCGTGCGGGCGAATCAAGATGCCAATCTCATCACCAATCTCGAACACCGAAGCTGGCTAGCCTCGGCGCGGCGTTACGCTCGCAAAAGCAGCGCACCCAACGCCTTTCGCTCTGCGGCCCGCCGGCTCGACACAGCGTTGTTCGCTTTGTCTCAGCAGTCCAGCCGCGGCGCACTACAAAATGTCCTGCGACAGCTCGGGCGTATCGAGACAGCGCTGAGCCGGATTCCGAAGACTCAGGACGCCGTGCCCGCACCCGTGCCGCAGCTTCCGAGCGCTTGGGCCATCAGGGCCGGCGGCGAACGGATGAACGATTCGCCGGAGTTCAGAATTGCTGCCGCCTTGGCCGGGCTGAGGCTTGTGGATAGCCAAGGGCACCGCCGTCTCGATATCCGCACACAGCTCGCGAACGTCAGCGAGTCATTGAATAAAGACGGCGACCGCGCCTGGGCATCCTCGTCCGCGCTGGCCACCTGGGGTCCCGGCCCGCTGACGAAAAATCTTGGCGTCATGTTGCGCCGCCGCCGTCTGGAGGCGGCAAAGCTCAGCGCGGAGGGTGAAGTGCTAAGTAGCGTCACGGGCGCGACCTGCGGTGACGTCGCAGCGTTTCTGGCCGGAACTACCGATGATGTTCGCATCGACGAACTGCTGGGCGGGCTTGCCTGTGTCGACCTGTATGGAATCGGCTTTCCCGCCGCGAGTCGGGGGCCGGTGCTGCCACCGGCATTCGCCCTGCTGAAGATTTTCTTCACCTCCGAAAACCTGCTGTACCGCCTGAAATTGAGTTGGCTGCCTGAAGACCGGCCGTTTCATCTTCCCGCCGAAATTCCGGCCCGCCTGGCAGCGGACGATGTCGAGGCAGCGGTCCGGATCGCCTGGCAGCGTTTGCGGGCCTATGGCGTGAAATTGCCGGGCCGCGACCCGCCGCGTGTGATCGCCCCCCCCGGAAACGCCGCCCGCTGGCTCGCTGCGCTCTGCATCCCCTTGACCCCGCACGAGACCAAGCGGCTGATCGAGTCGCTGGAGTTCGAAGCGAAACCCTCTGCTGAAACTGCCACGCCCCAAATCGACTAAAAGGAATCGCAATCATGCCGCTGAACTTCGACTCCCTCGCCAGTGCTCCCCGTCTGCTGCTGGAAGCTCACCTCCAACCGATTCAGGGCACCCGCTTTCAGCCCACCGGCTTTCCCAATCTCGGACACGCGACCTACGACGGCCCGAACGGCGAACGCATGCTGCTGGTGGAATCGGCGCAGAGCATGGCGAATCGCCTGGAGACGGTCTGCTGGGACGACACGTGCGACGATTGGGCAGTACCACTTCGGGGGCTCCCGCTAGTTAAAGTGGAGGACAAAACCGGACGGATTCGAACGAATTCGGTGCTTGAGGCACATCGCCTAAACTCTGAGTACATCGCCAGAGCCAAAGGTTTCAGCACCATAGTCGATGAAATCGGTTACAAACCTGACCAGCCATTCGACCTGCGACGCCAACTTGTCCCTGTACTAGCTCGGCGAGACATCTGTTCGTTGCTCCACGGCATATTTCTTGAGGAGGTCGCAGGAGTCATTCGACTACCTCGAACCATTTCAGCGTTTATTGAGGCAAACGGCGTCACTTCCGCACAGAGTGGCGGCGTAAAAATCAGTAGAGTTAATCCTGGGCTGAAAGGCGGTGACGGAAACGTAATCTACTACCGGGAAGAATTTGTTTCTTCAGCCATTGTCGCCTACTTCAATATCGATCTTGCCCAGATTCGCGCATTCGGTCTTGGCGGCATGATTTCGAAGCTGCTTGTCGCGCTGGCGCTCTACAAAATTCAAGCGTTTTTAAACTCTGGCCTGCGCCTTCGCACCGCCTGCGATCTGGAAGTCAATGCCGATCCAGGCCTTGTCGTAAAACGACCTCTGAATTTTGCGCTTCCAAGCTTGCCCGAACTGGAGTCGGTGTTGCCCGACTTGATCTCTCAGGTTGCCTTAGAGCAGCAATGGCCAAACGATCGGGTCACAACGCTGACCTGGGAGCCGACGACCAAAGCCAAGAAAAGAAAAGCGGACGCGCCTGCCGATACCGAAGCGACAGACTGACGCCGATGCTCGCCATCGCCTTCACTTTTCCCGCCGGACGCTACCACGCGACACCCTGGGGCCGGCACGTCAACGAAGCGGATGTCGCCTGGCCGCCGGACCTGTGGCGCCTGAGCCGCGCGTTTATCGCGACCTGGTACCGCAAACTCGACGGAGAGTTTTCGCGGGATCAGCTTCACAGCTTATTGGCCAGCCTGGCGGAAGCCGAGCCACCCTCGTATCGGCTCCCGGAGAACGTGATTCACGCCCACACGCGGCACTACATGCCCGGGAAAGGCGACAAAAAGACACTCGTATTCGATGCGTTCGCCCGGCTTGCTGCCGAGGACCCCATCGTCATCGCGTGGCAAAACCTGTCGCTGGGAGCGGAGCAATGCACGCTGCTGGACGCCCTGCTGGACAATCTCGGCTACCTGGGGCGGGCCGAATCCTGGGTCGAGGCCCGCCGAATCGATGATGCCGCCGGGTACAGCCACAACTGCGTGCCGACCGACATTGATGTCGACATCGAAACCGGAGAGGTCACCGGCGAAATCGTGCGCCTGCTGGCGCCTCAGCCTCCAGGCGAATACGAAAACTTTCGCAGCGCACAGCTCACACGGGCGGGCATTGCCACGGAGCCTTCAAACCGAAAGATGCTCAAGTCGGACCAGAAGCGATTGCTCGCCACCCTACCTTCTGAATGGATCGATGCCATGGCGGTCGATACCAGCGCGCTGCAGGCAACCGGCTGGAGTGCGCCGCCCTGTGCTCGCACCGTCAGTTATCGGCGCCCGCTGCAGGCCCTGAAAACAACCGGTAGCCAAACGGCTGTGCGCCCCGCAGATGGGCAAACGAAAACGGCGATGACCACGGCGCGGTTCGCGCTGTACGGCAAGCCACTGCCACGCATAGAAGACGCAATCCGTATCGGCGAGGCCTTGCGTCGTGCCGCGAACATCAAGGCGAACTATGTTCTGCCGGGGAAATTGCTCCCTCCGGAACTTTCGGGACACGACTTGCCGGAGGCCAACCGGCACGGCCATGCGTTCTGGCTGCCGGAAGACGCCGACGACGATGGCGCCATCGATCACCTGCTCGTACACGTTCCCGACTACCTGACCCAGGACGCCGTACGACTACTGACCTCACTGCGCGCATTGAAGCGTGACGAGGGCGAACCCTTGCGCCTGATGTTGGAGGGGCTCGGCCCGGCATCCGCGTTCCAGACAATATCCCGATACACCGAGCGCGCTTGCACATGGCGCAGCGTCACCCCCTATTTGTATCCGTGGCACCTCAAGAAGCCGGACCTTCGTGATCCTGACGCAGCGTGGGCTGCGATCAAGCAGCAACTTCGCAAGGAGTGGTCGATGCGCGGCGTCGAGCTACCGGAGATCGAGCATATCGAAGAGCTGCCGGAAACTTCAGCCGGGGGACGCAAACTTCGCGCGCTACGCTTTCATCGCTTCCGTAGTAAACGCGGGCTCAAGCAGCCTGACACTCACGGGCGGCTGTTGGAAATCCGCTTTGCCTCCGCAGTCCAGGGTCCAGTGGCACTGGGATTTGGGTGCCATTTCGGATTGGGAATGTTCCAGCCGGCGTAATGAACAGCCAAAGCTACGCCGCCGCTCAGACGCTTACCGGTTCCACCGCCAAGCCTTCAGCAGTGCCTATTCAAGTGCACCATGCTGACTGACGGACCGGTCCAGCAGGAACTGGCGCTGCCGTTTCCGGAACTCACGGGCGATCAGCCGCTGTTGCCGGCGCGCATGGTCAACGAATACGTGTACTGCCCTCGACTGGCGTATCTCGAATGGGTACAGGGCGAGTGGGCCGACTCGGCGGATACGGTCGACGGCCGTCGCCAGCACAGGCGTGTGGATGCGGGCAAGGACACGTTGCCGCCCGCAGAAGCGGTGACCGAGGACAGTCGCATTCATGCACGCTCTGTCACCTTGTCCAGCAATCGATACGGCCTGATCGCAAAGCTGGATCTGATCGAAGCCGACGAAGGCCGGGTGGTTCCGGTGGACTACAAGCGCGGCAAGCGCCCGCATGTGGCGAAGGCGGCTTACGACCCGGAGCGCGTGCAACTGTGCCTGCAGGGCCTGCTGCTTCAGGACCAGGGTTACGAATGCACCGAAGGCGTTTTGTATTTCGTGGAATCCCGCGAACGCGTGCCGGTGCCGTTCGACGAGGAATTGCAGCAGCTGGCCTTGTCGGCGCTGCATGGCCTGCGCGGTATTGCCTTGGGCGGGCGCATTCCGCCGCCATTGGAAGATTCTCCAAAATGCCCGAGATGTTCGCTGGTGAGCATCTGCCTGCCGGACGAGGTCAACTATCTTCGGCGTGGCGACACGCCGCCAAGGTCGATCGCCGTGGGTCTCTCCGAATCGATGCCGGTCTATGTGCAGGCGAACAAGGCCAAGGTCGCCAAGAGCGGCGACAACCTCGAAATCAGCGTGGAAGACAAAGCCGTTGCCCGCCCTCGCCTTGCGGAAATGTCCCACCTGATTCTGCACGGCAACGTCTACGTCACCACACCCACGCTGCATGAATTGATGCGGCGCCAGATTCCGGTGTCCTGGCACAGCTACGGCGGCTGGTTCCTGGGCTATACCGCTGGCATAGGCCACAAGAATGTCGAACTGCGCATCGCGCAACATCGAGGCGCGGACGATGAAAACACCTGCCTCACTCTGGCCAAAGGCTGGGTACGCGCCAAACTGGTCAACAGCCGCGTGATGCTGCGCCGCAACTGGCGCGGAACCAACCCGGTAGACCCCTTTCTCAGCCAACTCGAACACGCCATCAAAGCCTGCGTGCGCGCTCGCAGCCTCGAATCGCTACTGGGGATCGAGGGCAACGGAGCATCCATCTACTTCGGCGCCTTCGCTCAAATGATCAAGCGCGAAAACGAGGCAAACTTCGCCTTCGACTTTCACCACCGCAACCGCCGCCCACCGGCAGACCCGGTGAACGCCTTGCTGTCCTTCGCCTACGCCATGCTCAGCCGCACGCTGACGAATACTTTGGCCACAGTCGGATTCGACGCCTACCGCGGCTTCTACCACCAACCGCGCTACGGCCGACCGGCATTGGCACTGGACCTGATGGAACCGTTCCGCCCATTGATCGCCGATTCCACCGTCCTGCAGGTGATCAACAATGGTGAAGTCCGCCCCACCGATTTCGTCGGCGGCGCCGGCCGCACCAACTTGAGCGACGAAGGGCGCAAGCGATTCATCGCCGCGTTCGAACGGCGTTTGTCGCACGAAGTGACGCATCCGCTGTTCGGCTACCGCGTGAGCTACCGTCGCTTGCTGGAGTTGCAATGCCGCCTGCTCGGGCGGTTCCTGCAAGGTGAAATGACCGAGAACCCCAACTTCACGACACGGTGAAGCGCGCATGCAAGAACATCTGTACATCGTCACCTACGACATACGAGACGACAAACGCGGGCGGCGCATCTTCAAGCTGATGAAAGGCTATGGCGAATGGCTGCAACTGTCGGTCTTCCAATGCCGACTTTCCGCACGCCGACAGGCCGAACTGATCCAGCTGCTGGACGGAATCATCGTGGACGGTCAGGATCATGTGGTGATGCTGGATTTGGGCCCGGCCGACGCCGTCAAGCCCAGAGTCATCAGTTTGGGGATGGCGTTCAAAACGGTGGCCCGCGAGCCCACGATTGTGTGACACGATTTTTTTGCCGAAGTGACGCGAGCGCTCCAATGCCGACAAAAACCCCGGCAGCGCTCGCAGCCACTTATTTCCTTAACAATCCGACGATTACCTGTGTATACAACACAACCGTCTCTCTTGTCCGGTGCTGAACCGGAACGTGACGCCAAAGCGCTCGCAATCCCTGATTGCAGGCCTTGCGGCCAAACGAATTGCAGAGGGGCTGTTGCTCTGCGGCGAAAGCCGCAGCCTCATTGAAGCCATCGCGCCTGGATGGAGCATCCGGATCGGCGCATCGTTGCTCTGCGGCGAAAGCCGCAGCCTCATTGAAGCAGTCGATCAACGAGGTTTGCGCCGAGGGCGAGACGGTGTTGCTCTGCGGCGAAAGCCGCAGCCTCATTGAAGCCGAGACGCCGGGGCCGTGGCCGGAACAACGCAAGTTCGGTTGCTCTGCGGCGAAAGCCGCAGCCTCATTGAAGCGTCGAGATCCGCTAAGGCGCTCGCACTCGCCAGACCACGTTGCTCTGCGGCGAAAGCCGCAGCCTCATTGAAGCCAGCAGGCTCCGCAGCTTGGCGATCTTGGCGCTTGGGTGTTGCTCTGCGGCGAAAGCCGCAGCCTCATTGAAGCACAACATGAGGCGCCTTGATCGGGTCAACCATCATCGTTGCTCTGCGGCGAAAGCCGCAGCCTCATTGAAGCTGGCGGGGTTCGACTGTTCGGCAGCCAAGGTCAAGAGGTTGCTCTGCGGCGAAAGCCGCAGCCTCATTGAAGCCACTCGGTCCACCCTGAGCCCTGCATCCTCCACGTGGTTGCTCTGCG
>JAHZLQ010000004.1 GCA_022599775.1 Gammaproteobacteria bacterium | reverse complement strand
CGCGGGCCCCGGAATGACGAGCCGGTGGGGTTGCGGCATGTGCCGATGAATTGACGGGGCGGTGACAGAACCGGGCGGCTCACCGAACCGTTCTCGCCCCTTCCTCGTCCGACGTCATTCCGGACAGGCCGCAGGCCTGAGCCGGAATCCATGTGGCGTCCGGGAACCTCGCGTGGATTCCGGGTTCTCGCTGCGCGGGCCCCGGAATGACGAGCCAGTGGGGTTGCGGTGTGTGCCGGTGGAATTGACGAGGCGATGACAGGACCGGGCGGCTCACCGAACCGTTCTCGCCCCTTCCTCGTCCGACGTCATACCGGACAGGCCGCAGGCCTGAGCCGGAATCCATGCGGCATCCGGTAGCCTCGCGTGGATTCCAGGTCCCATCGCGCGAGTCGTGAACTAACGGGGTGCGGCTAGCGCTTCGGTTCGGCCACGCCCCACACGGCCTGAATCTGTGGCAGCAACAATTCGCGCCGCCGCGCATGGAAACGGATCAATTCGGCGGCTTCGTGCGAGGCATCGTAGGCCTCGGCCGGCAGGCGCTGCTTGACGAAGGCCTCCATTTCGTCGGCACGGGCAGCATCCGATGAGGCGGCGGCGACATAGCCGAAGAAGCCGTTACGCTGGAACGTGGCCAAACGCGCAAGGTAGTCGTCGGCATGTTCGGTAACGAACGCCCAGCTCAAGTCGGTGTGCCCGTCGGCCACCAGGAACGGAATACGCAGCGCGATCAGCGGTGAAAACTCGTCGGACAACGACAACGCCAGCGTCCGCTCGGCCAGCTCGGGACTTTCGGCCCCGGCTAGCGCACCGACGTACAGATTCTTCTCCTCGGTGGTCATTGCGGACCTGGCGCGCTGAAGCAGTATCTCGTAGGTTCTGGAACCGGCGTGCTTGCCGGCGATCCGGACGACGGTCCGACGCAAGGACGGATCCAGCGCCTCCGGCCAATCCAGGAACGCCTGGAATCGGGACTGTGCTTCGTCGATGACGGCTTGGTCGCCGAATGCGGCCAATGCACCGACCAGCTTGGCGCGAAGCTTTCTGGTTTCGACCGGGTCGCTGTCCCGCACGGTCCAGCCCAGGGCGCCGAACTTGGGCCGCAGCCGGGCCACCATCGCGCGGCGCAGCGCCGTCTGTACCGACGCGCCTTCGGCCGCCTCGTCCAACGTGGCGAAATTGTCCACCAACTCTTCCCAGACCGCGGTTTGCTGCTCGTCGCCCAGCGCGTCGACGATGGCCAGATACTGTTCCAGTTCGAGCTGATCGTTGACCAGCAGCGCCCAGGAATCCGAAATCAGCTTGAGGCGGGCCGGGGCCGGAACCTGTGGCAGCTGGCTCGTCAGAGCCTTCAGCAGATCGGGCGCATAGCGAACGCGGAAGTAGCCCACCGCCTGCGGGTCCATGACCAGGGTTCCGGCGCAGGACGCCAGCTCGAAGTTCTTCTCGCGTTGGTCGAGCAGCACGTATTCCGAATCACCGTCGCGCGTTCCCAGTTCGACCGGGATATTCCACAGGCGGCTCGAATCGGCATGTCCGTCCACACTGTAATGGTGCTGGTTCAGGCTCACGATGCGGTGGCCTTCCACGCAGCGCGCCGCCACGCTGAGCAGCGGAAACCCCGGTTGCAGCGTCCAGTCGCTGGCGATCCTGCGCACCGGCTTGCCGGACGCCGCTTCCAGCGCCGCCCACAGGTCTTCGGTGGTGGTGTTGGCGTAGGCGTGGCGATCCACGTAGTCGCGGATGCCGCTGCGGAAGCGGTCTTCGCCAAGATAGGTTTCCAGCATGCGGATGAACGATTGACCCTTGAGATAAGTGATGTCGTCGAAGGCGTCATTGGCCTGGCTTTCGTTCTCCACGGTTTGCTGGATCGGATGCGTGGTCACGCGCGCGTCCTGACTCATGGCCCTTTCGCGATCGCCATTGGCATGCAGCCACACGTTCCAGTCGGGATTGAAGTGATCGCTGGCCTTGGTTTCCATCCACGAGGCATAGCCCTCGTTGAGCCAGAGGTTGTCCCACCAGGCCATGGTCACCAGATCGCCGAACCACTGGTGCGCCATTTCGTGCGCCACCACGCGGAACACGCGCTGTTCGGTGTCATTGGAATCCTTCGCCGGGTCGTACAGCAGCGCGGTCTCGTTATAGACGATGCCGCCCCAGTTCTCCATCGCGCCGCCAAAACCACCGGGCATCGCCAACTGGTCAAGCTTGGGTAGCGGATAGGCGTGATCGAAGTAGTCGTTGTAGTAGTGCAACAGATCGCCGGAAATGCGCAGCGCGTACTCGGCGCTGGCCCTCTTGCCTTCGGTGGCGACCACCGACAGCCGGATTCCGTCACGCTCGCCGCTGAGCGCTTCAAGTTCGCCAGCGACCAGCACGATCAGATAGCTCGGCATCTTCGGAGTGCGTCCGAACTGTACGCGCTTGAGCCCTCCATCCAGAGTCTCGGTGTTCGCGACCGGCATGTTCGAATAGGCCGAAAAGCGCTCCGGCACATCCACGCTCATCTCGAAGCTGGCACGAAACACCGGTTCGTCCCAGCACGGCAGCAGCCGCCGGGCGTCGGTCGGCTCCATCTGCGTGCCCAGCAGCAACTTCTCGCTGCCGTCCGGCGCCGGATAGCGGTCGTAGTAGAGCCCCTGCGCCTGCGGGTTGATCTCGCCGGTGTACGCCAGCTCCAGTTCGTACTCACCCGGCTCCAGCTTGCTGTCCAGACTCAGATTCAGCGTTTGCGTCTCGGCGTCGATCACCGGTTTGACGGCGAGACGCTTGCCCTTGAGCGCGGCGCCACCCAGCTCTGCGCGCTGCACCTCGATATTCAGGGCGTTCAAGACAATGCGATCGGTCGCCTCCAGCACGCGGATCGTCACGGTTTCGTGGCCGCGGAACGTCAGCGTGTCCAGGTCCGGTGCGATGTTGAATTCGTAGTGCTCGGGCACCACGGTCTTGGGCAGCTGGCCCGGCGTGGTGGCGAATGAAAACGGCGCTTCGGCGTGAAGCGAAAAACTGACAAGCATAGTCGTGAGCACGACGACGAATCGAAGCATGAAGGAATCCGGTTGAATGCGGCGGTCGGGGGGAGACCACTGCCGGGGGGATTGATCGACAACTGGTCCTAATGATGCCTGGGCAAGCAGACTGGTCGCAGCCGGTACGATTTTTTTGTGCGACGGCGTAACCTCGACGATTCTCCCACCGGCTCCCGGATCCCTTGTTGACCCTCACCGCCAGCGATCGCCTCGCCAGAGCCCTGCGCGAAGACGATTCCATTGCACGGCGTGCCGGCGGCAGCTCCGTCTGGGAGGCGCCCGCGATCTTCAGCCTGCGCCAGTGGATACAGACCACCTGGGCCGCCGGCTGGCCACAGGAACAGCTGCTGCATGCCAGTCAGGAACTGGCGCTGTGGCGTGACGCCATCGCCGCCGACGAGGCCGGCGCGGCGCTGCTGGCGCCGCTGTCGGCGGCGCGTGAGGCACGGCGCGCCGATCAGCTCGCGATCCGCTATCGCGTGGGTCTGGAGTCCGCGGACACCAGCCATTCCGGCAGCATGCGCGAGGATCACGCCGCGTTTCTGCGCTGGCGACAGCGCGTACACGCACGCATGCGGCGCGAACGCTGGATCAGCGGCGCACAACTGCCGGAAGCGCTGGCACGGCGCATCGACAGCGGCATGGAATCGGTGCCCGCGAGAATCCGGCTGGCGGGATTCGTCAATGCGCCTGCACCCAACGAACAGGCGCTGCTGGACAGCCTGCGTGCGGCCGGCAGTGACATCGAGTGGACGACGCCGGACGCGCCACCCAGCCACGTGCTCGCGCAGCGACCGGCCGATGCCGAAGCGCAATTCCGCAACATCGCCCTGGCGATCCGCGCGCAGCTCGCCCCGTGCGCCGGGCAAACCCAGGCGCCACCCCGCATCGTGGTCGCATTGCCCGACCCGGATGGCCGACGCGAACTGCTTGAATCGAGTTTCCGGCCGATCCTGGCGCCGTGGCTGGAACAGGCCAGCGAAGGGCCACGCCCCTGCCCCTGGCGCTGGGACAGCGGTCGCCCCCTGGCCGACCAGCCCTACATCGACGCGGCGCTGGCGGTCTGCGAACTGCGTCTGCAGGGCAATGCGCCGGCCTCGATCAGCCGCCTGCTGCTGTCGTCCGCAATCTGGACGGACGCCGAACGACTGTCCCTGGCGCGCAGCGACGAGCGCCTGCGCGATCGCGGCTGGCCGCAGATCCGCATGCCGCGCTTGCTCGAAGTGCTGGCGCCGCCGATGCGTGAACGCTTCGAGGCGCTGGCGAACACGATCCGATCGGCCAGCGCGCGCGCCCTGCCCAGCGACTGGGCCAGGCACTACGGCGAACGACTGGAGACACTGGGCTGGCCCGGTTCGATGGCACTGGATTCCGCTTCGTTCCAGACCCTGCGCGAATGGCCGCGCCTGCTCGCCCGATTCTCGGCGATGGACGGCCAGCTTGGCCGCGTCAATGCCGGGGAAGCCCTGCTGTGGTTGCGCGAGCTGGCCCGCGCGACGCGCTTCGAAGTCCGCGCCGATCACCTGCAACCGATTCTGCTGATGCGGCTCGACGAGGCCGCGAGCCTGCCCTGCGACGTGCTCCACGTCGCCGACCTCGACGCCACCGCGATCCCGCTGCCGGCCGAGGCCTCGGCCTATCTGCCGCTGGAGCTGCAGATCGCCGCCGGCGTGCCGGGTGCCGCGCCGGCGCAGACCCTGGAGCGTGCACGCGCGTTGGCGAGTGCCTTGCAGACGCGCGCGCCGCAGGTCTGCCTGTACTGCCCGGACGTGGACGAACGCGGCGCCGAGCGGCTGCCGTCCTCGCTGTTCACGGCGGCATCCTCCTGGCAGACCGAACCCTCGCCGCGACTGGCCAGCGCACTGGATCACGAAACCGCGGCCGGTTCGCGCGCGCTGATTCCCGCGAGCGATCCGGTGCCGGCCGTGTCCAGCGAGGAACTCGCCGGGCTGCGTGCCGATTCCGGTCTGTTCCGGGCCTGGTTCGAATCGCCGTTCTTCGCGTTCTGCCTGTATCGCCTGGGCGTGCGCGGCCTGGAACTGCCGCGTCGCGGACTCGATCCGCGCACGCAGGGCAATGTCGTGCACGGCGTGCTCGAAAGCGTCTGGGCGCAATTGCACGACAGCGCGGGACTGTCCGCGCGCGACGCCGCAGCGCTGGGCGCGATGGTCGGCGAATCGCTGGATCGGCTGCTGGTGCAGCAGATGCCGGTGGCGGACTACGGCGCGGTGCAGGTCTCGCTGGAACGAGAGCGCATCGCCGACGTTGTCGCGCAATGGCTGGCGCACGAACGCCGACGGGTCGACGCCTTTACGGTCGAACGCCTCGAATCGCCGATCGAAACCGTGGTCGGCGGCCTGCCGCTGCGTCTGCGCATCGACCGTATCGACCGCATCAGCACACCCGACGGCGAACGCTGGATGGTGCTGGACTACAAGACCGGCCGCGAGGCCGACCCGCGCGGCTGGAACGTGGATCGCATGAGCGAACCGCAACTGCCGCTGTACGCCAGCCACGCGGTCGGCGCTGCCACCGGCGTGCCGCGCGTGGACGCGATCTGCTTCGCGCACCTCAAGGACGGACATCCGGCCTTGTCGGCGTTGAGCAACTGGCGCGAAAAGCTGATCGAGGCCGACACCGGCCGTATCAAACACGACTGGGACGAACTGCTGTCGCTGTGGCGCGCCGGTCTGGAACAGGCGGCGCGCGGCTTTCTTGCAGGCGAGGCAGTGCTGCGTCCGGACGTGAATGCGCGCTCCAACTACGCCGAGCTGCTGACGCTGGCGGGACGCGATCTGGACGACGGCGAATGAACACCCTGCCCGACGCCGCCGCGCGCGCCGACGCACTGGACCTGGAGCATCACATCCTGGCGATGGCGCCGGCCGGCTCCGGCAAGACCGGCCTGCTGGTGCAGCGCATGCTGCGCGCGCTGGCGACGGTCGAGGAACCCGAGCAGGTCGTCGCGATCACGTTCACCAACAAGGCCGCCGCCGAAATCCGCAATCGCGTGCTGGAGGCCTTGCGCGCGGCACTCCACGGTCCGGCGCCCGGCGACGCCCATGGCGCCGAATCGCATGCCGCCGCCACGCGTCTGCTGGCGCACGATCGCGCGCGCGGCTGGCATCTGCTGGACGCGCCGGCCCGCCTGCGCGCCACCACCATCGACAGCTTCAACGCCCAGCTGGCGACACAATTGCCGCTGAGTTCCGGACTCGGCGGACCGGTGCGCATCGCCGACGATGCCTGGCCGCTCTACGCCGAGGCGGTCACGCGCCTGTTCGCGGAACTCGAAGACCGCGACCTCGCCGCCGAGGACCGTAACGCCCTGCAAGTCCTGCTGCGCCTCGCCGACAACCGTATCGACCGCCTGCTGCCGCGTCTGGCGGACATGCTGGCGCGGCGCGAGCAATGGCTGCCGCGTCTGCTGCGTGCCAGCGACGAAGCCTGGGAATCCGCCGAAAGCGAACTGCTGCATCTGATGGTCGAGCACAGCCTGCACGAGCTGCAGAACCTGCTCGGCGACACCACCTGTACCGAACTGGTGCTGATCGCCCACGAGGCCGCACAGCAGCACGAACTGTTCGCCTGGGCTGCCGACATCGAGGCCTGGCCGGACGCCAGCGCCGATTCGCTTCCGCAGTGGCGCCAGCTGATCGGCCTGCTGTTGACCAACAGCGGTGGCCTGCGCAAGAAGGGTGGCATCAGCGTCAAGAGCGGCTTCATCAAGGGCCAGGCCTACACCGCGCGCATGAAAGACCTGTGCGACGGCTGGGACGGCGACGGCCGGCTCGAAGCCGCCTGTGTGGCGGTGCGCAAGCTGCCGGACGCGGACTATCCCGAATCCTTGCGTGAACTCAAGCGCGCGCTGCTGCGGGTCATGCGCCGGCTGGCCGCGCACCTGCGCATCATCTTCGGCGAACGCGGCGAAACCGATTTCCAGCAGATCGCGCAATCCGCGCTGGCGGCCCTGCGCCCGCCGGGCGACGATGGCGCCGCCTACGGCGAGGCGCTGCTCGCCAGCGACCGTCGCATCCGCCATTTGCTGGTCGACGAAATGCAGGACACCAGCGAGGCGCAGATCGCGCTGCTGCTGCAACTCACCGAAGGCTGGCAGCCGGGCGACGGTCGCTCGCTGTTCCTGGTCGGCGATCCGCAGCAATCGATCTACGCCTTCCGCAAGGCCGAGGTGCGGCTGTTCCTGGACCTGTGGCGCGAACAGCGGCTCGGCGAACTGGCGCTGCGCTGCCTGGCGCTGTCCGCGAACTTTCGCAGCCTGCCGGCCGTGGTCGACTGGTTCAACGCCGCGTTCGAACGCATCTTCCCGGCCCAGGAGGACGCCGATATCGGCCTGGTGCCGTTCTCGCCGAGCGTGCCGCAGCGCATCTCAGCGCCGGGCGGCGTCGAGATTCTCGGCTTCGCGCGCGATCAGGAGGACGCGGCCGCGCTGCGCGTCGCCGCCGACGCGGCACAACTGATCCAGGGCGGCAGCGTGGCCGTGCTCGGACGCACGCGCGGCGTGCTCGCGCCGGTGATCCGCGCCTTGCGCGCGCGCGGCCTGTCTCCGGCCTGCCAGGACATCGACGCGCTCGCCGCCCTGCCGGCGGTACGCGACTACGTGGCCACGGCACGCGCGCTGTGGCACCCGGCGGACCGCCTGTCGTGGACGCAGCTGCTGCGCGCGCCGTTCGTGGGCCTGAGCTGGGCGGACCTGCTGGTGCTTTCGCGCGGTCAGCGCGAGCGGCCCTGGCCGGAGCGCCTGCGCGAGCGCGCCGACGATGCCGCGCTCAGCGAGGAAGGCCGCGCCCGAGTCGCGCGCCTGCTGGCCGCACTCGATGCCTGCGCGCGCGACGCCGCGCTGCGCAGCCATCTCGCGGATCGCACCGAGGCCTTGTGGCAGGCGCTCGGCGGGCCCGGTTGTATCGATCGCGATGAACTCGACGATCTGCGTGCGACCCAACGCCTGTTGCGCCAGCACAGCCGCGGCGGCGGCATCGCCGATCTCGAAGCGCTGCAACGCGGCCTCGACCAGCTCTATGCCGCGCCACGCGCGGGCCAGATCCAGGTGATGACGGTGCACAAGGCCAAGGGTCTGGAATTCGACCATGTGCTGCTGGTCGGTGCGCACAAGGGGCCACGCAACGAGGACAAGCCGCTGTGGCACCTGCGCGCGCTGCGCGGCGCGGAACTGCTGGTACCGCAGCCGCCGCAGACCCTGGCCGAGGACGACCCCGCGCACCGTCTTTATGACTGGGTACACGAACAGCACGTTACCGAACGCCGCGCCGAAACCCTGCGCCTGCTCTACGTGGCGGTCACCCGCGCCAAGCGCAGCCTGCGGCTGTACGCCTGCGCCGACACCGACGATGCGGGATTCCCGAAGTTCGCCGCCCATTCGTTCGCGCGCCTGCTGGAACCGGTGATCGCGCCGCAGTGGAGCGCCTTCACGCAGCCCGCGGACAGTGAAGCCGCCGCTGATCGGGACGCCTCGGTGCCGCGCGCGCCGCGTCTGCCGCTGAACTACCGGTTCGAGCCGGATCTGAGCGGGCTCTATCGCCCGGTCGAAACCCGAACCCTCAAACCCAGCGAAGCGGTGCTCGACGCGCAGGACAACAAGCTTGAATGGCGCGCCGAGGACATCGCGCCGGGCGACATTTACGCCCAACTCGTCGGCACGCTCTATCACGAGACGCTGGAGAAGATCGCCAAGGACGGCCTCGCGGCCTGGAGCGACCGCGGTGCCTCGCGGCGCGATTCCCTGGCCGCCGGCCTGCGCCGCATGGGTCTGCCAGCGCCACAGGTGGATGCCGCCGTGTCACGCGTGCTGGAACTGGTGGCGCGCACGCTGGACAGCGAACGCGGCCGCTGGATTCTCGACACCAAGCCCTGGGCCCGCAACGAGTATCACCTGGCCGCGTATCTTGACGACCGCTGGGTCTCTGCGGTGATCGACCGCTGTTTCGAGGACGCCGACGGCACGCTCTGGATCATCGACTACAAGGCGGCGGCGCGGCCGGTCGAGGCTTCGCTGCTGGACGCGTACGTGGCGCAGGCCAGGCAGCGCTATGCCTCGCAGATGGAAGTCTATGTGCGCCTGCTCGGCGGCCTGATGCCGGGACGTACGATCCGCGCCGCGCTGTACTTCGCCGAAACCGCTCAGTTGCTCGAAGCCGGCGTCGTCTGATCGGCCAGCGCGCGGTGCGCGGCGCGCATGCCCATGCGCAGGCATAGCGCGCTGAGCACCGCCCAGACCAGGATGATCCCGGCCATCGGCAAGGCCGTGCCGTTGGCGAACAGGCCCACCAGCGCCCCGCTGAGTGCACCAGCGCCCAACTGCAACATGCCGGTCAAGGCCGAGGCGGTGCCGGCTTCCCGCCGAAACGGCGCCAGCGCCAGCACCGTGGCGTTCGGCGCCATCATGCCGAGGCTGCACAAGGTCGCGAACAGCGGAATCATCAAGGCCGTGATGCCGCCCCACTGCGTGGCCGCCACCGCCACCAGCACCAGACTCGAAACGCCATAGAGCATCGAAGCCTTGGGCAGGATCGCCTCCGGCTCGAAACGACGCAGCAAGCGCGCATTGACCTGGGAAGCGGCGATGAAACCCGCGGCATTGATGCCGAACAGCACGCTGAAACGCTGCGGCGAGACACCATAGAGTTCGACGAACACGAACGGCGAGCCCGCGATATAGGCAAACATTCCGGCGAAACCCAGACCGCTGGTCAGGGCGAAGCCGATCAGCTGACGGTGACGCAGCAGACGCCAGTAGTCCGAAATCACCCGCCTCAGCGCCAAGCGTTGCGCGCGCGCCTGCGGCGGCAAGGTTTCCGGCAGCATGCGGTGTACGGCAAAGAGGCAGGCGACGCCCACCAGGCCCAGAAACACGAAGATCGCCCACCAGTCGGCGAACAGCAGCATCTGTCCGCCCAGCGTCGGCGCGAGGATCGGTGCCGCGCCCATGACCAGAATCTGCATCGACAACACGCGCGCGCCCTCGCGCGGCTCGAACAGATCGCGCACGATCGCGCGGCAACAGACGATACCGGCCGCACCGCCCAGCGCCTGCAACAGGCGCCACAGCATCAGCTGCTCCGCGCTCGCGGCGATGGCGCATCCGAACGAGGCGGCGATGTACAGCATCAGGCCCAGCATCAGGGGGCGGCGTCGGCCGAAACGATCGATCAGCGGCCCATAGACCAGCTGCCCCCCGGCGACGCCGATCATGTAGGCGCTGAGCGTGAGCTGGATGCTGGCTTCACTCGCCCCGAACACCTGCGCGAGCCTCGGGAAGCTCGGCAGATACATGTCGATCGACAAGGGGCCGAACGAAGCCAGGGCGCCGAGCAGCAGCACCAGCGCGCGATGCGATCGTACGTTGGGCGCTACCGGCGGCGCGTCTGGGTTCGCGGAGTGCTCATGGCCGTCGGCCACGTCGATCAGGATTTGGCCGGGACCGGATCGGCCTTCGGAGCGGAATCGAGACGCGCTGCCAGCGCGGCCGCCGGCAGATAGCCCTGCACGACTTCACCATCGTCGAGCACGATCATCGGCGTGCCACGCAGCCCCATCTGCTGCCCCAGACGATAATCGTCCATGACCGGGTTCTCGCAGGATTTGGCCTCGATGCTGGCGCCGTTCTTGGCCGTGGTCATCGCGGCACGCGGGTCGTCGGCACACCACACCGAGACCGCCTTGTTGAACGACGGCGAACCGGGCCCGGAGCGCGGATAGAACAGATAGTTGATCTTGATGCCCTTCGCCAGATAGCTGTCCAGCTCGGAATGCAGCTTGCGACAATAGCCGCAGTCGACATCGGTGAACACCCAGACCGAATGCTTGAGCGGCGTGCCGGACGGCGGCGCATAGGAAATCACGTGATCGTCCTGCAGGGAGTCCAGGATCGCCACACGCTGCGCCTTGCGGCGCTCCTCGGTCAGCGCGACTCCGGTCTGCAGATCGACCAGATCGCCTTCGATCAGGTAGCGGCCACTCTCGGAGACGTAACCGAAGGCCTGCCCGCTCTGGATTTCGAAGATGCCCGGCATCGGCGTGCCGCGGATCGCGTCGGGCGCCAGTTCCGGCAGATGTGCCTGCAGATTGGCGACGATCCGCTCGCGCTCCTGATCGCTGACTTCCGGCGCCACTTCCAGAGCGACCGGCGCAGCGGCCGGCTTGGTTTCGGTCGCGGGTTCGGCGGGCTGGTCTCCACCACAGGCGGCAAGACCAAGAGACAGCAGAAGGCTGAGGCGCAGTATCGGTTTCATCGGGCGGGCACGAAACAACATGAGGGGCGCGAGTATGACAAATTTGAACCACGCAAGTTCTCGCACATTCAATCCTGTTGAAGTCGCGGCCTGAACACGGGCGCGCCGTCAGCCGCGCGGATGGTGCCGGGCATGCAGGCTCTTGAGGCGCGCACGCGCCACATGCGTGTAGATCTGCGTGGTCGAAAGGTCGGCGTGTCCCAGCAGCATCTGCACCACGCGCAGGTCGGCGCCGTGATCCACCAGATGCGTCGCGAAGGCGTGCCGCAGGGTATGCGGCGACAGCGTCTGGCGGATGCCGGCTGCCTGCGCATGCGCCTTGAGTCGCAACCAGAAATTCTGGCGGCTCATCGCTCCACCCTGCTGGCTGACGAACAGTACCTCCGAGGCGCGGCCCCGGATCAGGACAGGCCGCGCCTGTTCAAGGTAACGGCCGAGCCAATGATCGGCCTCGTCGCCCACCGGCACCAGGCGCTCGCGCCCGCCCTTTCCGACAAGCTGAACCGCCTGCGCATTGGGACTGTACTGATCGGATCGCAGGCTCACCAATTCGGACACGCGCAGACCGCTGGCGTACATCAATTCCAGCATCGCGCGATCACGCAGTCCCAGCGGTTCCCCGACCGGGGGCGCGGCCAGCAGACGCTCGACCTCATGTCCGGACAAGGTCTTGGGCAGCGGGCGACCGAGCTTGGGACCGCTGATGCGCGCGCTGGGATCGTCGCGGCGCTCGCCGTCACGCAGCAACTGCTGATAGAAGCGGCGCAGGCTGCTGAGCAGGCGCGCCTGCGTGCGCGCCGCGAACGGCCAACCATCCGGCTCGCGCGCGCGCCACGCGAAATAGGCTTTGAGGTCCGCCTCGCTGGCACGCGCCAGACTCAGGTCCCGACCGAGCAGCCAACGCGCCAGCAGGCCGAGATCGGAACGGTAGGCCGATTGCGTTTGCGCCGACAATCCCTGCTCCAGCCACACTGCGTCGACGAAGCGCTCGATCTGAGCCTCGTCCTGCGCGGCTGGCCGCGGCGGCAGCAGGGATTCGGCATAGCGATGTCTGGGCATGCTCGAAGGCGCCTATGTCGTGAATGCTTCCTATAATCGCAGTTCCATGATCCTGAATCTTCTGCGTCGCCTATACGGCGTCTACGCCCTGAGCCTGGCCCTGATCATCCTGCTGCTGATCGGCGTGCCGCTGGTCCTGCTGATGCCTGGGTTGAATCGTCGTCGCTGGGCAGGACGCAAGGCGGTCCGCGGCTGGCTGTGGTCGGTGGGCGCGCCGCTGCGTCTGCGCGGCCTGGCACAGCTTCCGGCGGGGCCCTGCGTGGTGGTCAGCAATCACGCGAGCTATCTGGACGGACCTCTGCTGATGGCCGCGCTACCGTCGCGCTTCACCTTCGTGGTGCAGCACGGCGCCGCCAGCTGGCCGCTGGCCGGGCGCGTGATCAAGGCCATGGGCGTGCGCTTCGTCGAACGCGAGTCCAAACGCGCCGGTGCGGCGCAGTTGCTCGGCTTGATTCGGCGTCTGCAAGACGGGGAATCGCTCGCCGTGTTCCCGGAAGGCACCTTCAATGCGGAACCGGCGTTGCTGAAGTTCCACGGCGGCGCCTTTCTGACGGCGGCGCATGCCGGCGTGCCGGTGGTTCCTGCCGTGATCCGCGGCAGCCGCCGCTTTCTCGGCGACGGACGATTGCTGCCGAGCCCCTCACGCCTGGAAATCGAGCTGTTCGCACCGATTCAAGTCTCCGGCACGGATCGGGAATCCGTGGCACGCGCCGCCGCGGCCGCACGCGCCGTGATCCTGCGCCACTGCGGTGAAATCGATGGCACGATTCCGAAACCGATGGAGTATCCTTCGCCGCCGTGAATGACTCTCCCATCGAACGATACCAGCGCGATCTCCAGCGCAAGGGCTTCGTCGCGGACGCCGCGCAGCAGCGTGCCGTCGAGCAACTGCAGCGGCTGCACGAGGAACTGAGCACGCCGCGTCCGAAGCTGCGTTTCAGCCTGCGAAGGCCACGTCCCGAACCGGTTCAGGGGCTCTACCTGTGGGGCGGCGTGGGGCGCGGCAAGACCTATCTGATGGACTGCTTTTTCGAAACGCTGCCGCAACGTCGCAAACTGCGCACGCATTTCCATCGCTTCATGCTGGACGTGCACCACCGGCGCAAGCGCTACCTCGAAGAGCAGGACCCGGTCGCCCTGGTGGCCGAGGAGATTGCCAACGAGGCGCGTGTGCTGTGCTTCGACGAATTCTTCGTCTCCGACATCGCCGACGCCATGATTCTCGGCCGCCTGACCGAAGTCCTGTTCCGGGAGGGCGTCACCCTGGTGGCAACCAGCAACATCGAACCGGACGGACTCTACCGCGACGGTCTGCAACGCGAACGCTTCGTGCCGGCGATCGAACGGATCAAGGCGAATTGCCGGGTGCTGCACGTGGACAGTCCCAACGACTTCCGCCTGCGCGCCCTGACCGCCGCGCCGCTGTACTACACACCGGCGGACAGCGAAGCCGAAGCCGCATTCCGGCGGATGTTCGAGCGGCTGTCCGGCGACACGTATGCTCAGGATGTGGAAATCGACATCCTCGGACGGCCGGTGCTGACGCGGCGCGTGGCCTCCGACGTCGTGTGGTTCGACTTCAAGGACCTGTGTCGAACAGCCCGCGCCGCGGCGGACTACATCGAGCTGTCGCGCTGCTATCACACGGTGCTGCTGTCCGGCCTGCCGCAGTTGAGCGAAGCCGACGAGGACGCCGCGCGGCGCTTCGTCAATCTGGTCGACGAGTTCTACGACCGGGGCGTGAAGCTGGTGATCACCGCGGACGTTCCGATGCTGGAAATCTACGCCGGGCGTCGCCTCGCCTTCGAGTTCCAGCGCACCGAGTCACGGCTGATCGAAATGCAGTCCGAGGAATACCTGCAGCGACCGCATCTGGCCTGAACTGCTTGGTTTCGCGCAGAGACGCAAAGCCGCGAAGTTAACGGCCATGCCGCGAGCGGCACCGTGCAGAATGAACCTGCTGCGGCACGGCCGTTGCCCTCACCCACCGCTCGCAGTCGCGAGCGGTCCCCACTCTCCCGCAAGCGGGCGAGGGTCGGTCGGCATCACGCCGCGCGTGATTCACGTTAGCGGCCATGACGGCAGAGGCACCCCGGAAAATGAATCCTGAGCTAGGCAGGCCGCCCTCTCCCCACCACCCGCTCCGCGGGCGGTCCTCCCCTCTCCCACGTCGTGGGCGAGGGGCAGCGGACTCGCTGCGCGAGATTCACGTTAACTACGTTCTTTTCGGCTTTGCGTCTCTGCGCGAAACCCCGCTTTCAGCACCCTCAGGAAGTGGCCTCGCCCGTCACCCATTCGCCGATTTCGGCGGCTTCGTCGATCAGCTTCTCGAAGGTGCGCAGCACGTTCGGCGCGTCCTGACAGCCCTGATAGTGGGTGATGCGCTTGATGCCGCCGCCAGGGCCGACGACCTGCAATTCCACCGTGGGCATGTCCGTCGCGTAGCGCTCACAGGTCTTGTCACCCGGCTTGTAGGACGGCGCGAGCTGCATGATGCCCAAGCGGGCGACTGCATGCTTGAGGCCGGCGACACGCCCGGTGCTGACTTCCTTCTCCTGCATGCCAAGGGTGCCGACGCTGCGTATCCCCTTGTAGCGCACCAGCCCGTCCGTTCCGAGCACAACGATGTACTCGGGACATTTGCCGAAACACGGACCACGCTGCATCCGGATGTAGTCCGACACGCCCAGGTCCATGGGATCGATCTCGGTCATCAGCACTTCCTCGTCCTCGTAGAACTCCGGGCGCGGATCGGTGGCACAGGCACAAAGAATCGCCGCGGCAAAAGCCGCGGCGATCATCAGGGGTTTACGAAGTATCGAACTCATAGCTTCCGACGACGGAACAGGAGCAGACCGGGGATGCCGAACACTAGCAGACCGAAGCCCATGGCGCCGCCGTCGCCCTCGGTGTCGATATCCACCGGATGCGGGTAGGCGGTGACCTTGACCGTATCGGATGCCGAGTCGATCCCGTCGCTGACCGTCAGCTGGAACACCAGGGCGGTATCAGTGGCGACATCCGGCACCGTGAAGCTCACGCTGCTGCTGGAGGCACCGCTGAGACTGGCGGTCGGACCACTGAGCTGCGTCCAGGCGTAGCTCAGCGCCTGTCCGTCGACATCCGACGATGCGCTGCCATCGAGTGTGACGGTGCTGCCGATCTCCGCCCGCTTGTCAGCGCCCGCCTTGGCGTCCGGGAGCGTGTTCACGAACTCGATCATCACCGAAACCTCGGTGCTGACCGTGTAGGTTTCCATCGCCTTGAACGAACCGCCGGTCGCGCCGCTGTCGGTGACCGTGAAGCGGAAGCTCAGCTCGGTATCCTCGGTCACATTCGGTGCCAGGAAGCTCGCCGTGAGCTGGTCCGCATTCATGATCTCGACCGTCGGGCCGGTGAGCTGCGTCCACTGGTAGCTGAGATTGCCCGTTCCGTCCTGGTCGTCGACCGTGGCCTGCAGGGTGATCGTCGCCTGCGTGTCGCTGCCGGGCTCGCGCTCCGGTTCGGACTGGACCGTGCCGCCGACCACCACGATGTGCGGCGGCCGCTCTTCACAGACGCTGTCTTCGGCGGCACTGCTCGAAAACACCTCCGCCGGCTCGGCGCCGCTGAAGCTGATGTTGTCGACCAGCCAGCCGAGCGCGCCGACCGATGAGTCCGAGGCCACGCGGAAGCGAAGCTGAACGGAACTGCCGACCAGCGCCGTTCCGAAGCTCAGGGTGTTGGGCTCGAGCGCCAGTCCGCCCGGCACGAAATAGCCGGTCTGGTAGACATAAGAGGGCGTCTCGCCGAAGACGATGCCGATACCGGTGTAGCCGGTTCCGACCGTCCATTCGCCGCCGACATCGGTCACGTCGACCCAGTCACCGCCGTCGATGCTGATTTCGACGACGCCGCCGTCCCAGCCGTAGACCTCTCCGCCGATCAGTCCGTAGACCTCGAACTCGTAGTACTGGTCCCAGGACATCGTGAACTCGTCGCTGCCGACGGTGACCACCGGCGATTCGAGCAGTACGTTGGACGCGACGTCATTGTCCTCGCCCCACCACAGGGTGCCGGAGCCGAAGTAGCTGTCGAAGCCCGCCGTGGTCTCCCAACCGAATCCGCCACCTTCGAGGATCTCGGTCCAGTCGTAGCGCGAGGCCGTGGTGTCTTCGACATCGTCGGTGAGTCGGGCATTCGGCAGAATGTCGTAGTTCACGCCAAGCGTGAACGACAGTCCGGCCGGCTCGTAGACCGGCTCGTCCTCGCTGCCCGCGTCGGCGAAGCTGATGTCGAACTGCACCGCTTCCTCGACCTCGGTCGCCGCATCCAGCGTGACCAGAATCGTGCCGATCATGTCCTCACCGAGCAGGGTCGGCGCAAACGTGATTTCCGGCCCTTCCGGGAAGCTGACCGCCGATTCGCTGCTGAGCGTGGCCTGCAGCGGCTCGGCGAGCTCGTCGGTGCCGATATTGGTGAGCGTCACGGTGACCAGCATCGTTTCGCCGGGATCGAGCACGCCGTCGTCGTCGCACCAGCCATAGGTGCCGTCTTCGTAGGCCAGATCGACGGCCACGTCCTTGACCTTCAGTTCCGGTGCAAACGCCACGTAGCTTTCGACCACACCCGAATGATTGGTGTCATAGCGATCCGGCGCGACCGCGCCAACACCCATGCCACGCTTGGCGAACGCTTCCGCCATCAGGTCGAAATCGTCACGGTCGGTGGCCAGCGCGGCCGCCAGCAGACCGTCGCGCGCTTCGAGGAAGGTCGGGGCATTCGGCGTCATCATCAGGCCGGCGATGAGGTACTGCTTCATCATCGTCTTGGCCTGATCGAAGGTATAGCGGCCGTCGCCCAGCATCGCCGAATAGACTTCCCACAGCGTGCTGGCCCAGATCTCGCCGGAATTGTGGACTTCCGAGTTGCTGGCACCGTCCAGACCGAAGGCCAGGGGCGCGGTATCCGGCAGCGGCACGCCATTCTCGATGTGCTGGAACGTGAGCGGGTTGACCTCGAACTGGGTCGAGTACGGCGCGCGCCGGATTCCGAAGTACTGGTTGGAATCGACATAGGTGCCGGTGCTGTAGGCACCCTGCCACAGGTCGTTGCCGGCGACCATCTGGTCCTCCGGACGCACGATCAGCATCAGCGTGGCGAAGTCGCTCCAACCCTCGCCCATCGAGCGGCCCTGCTGATTGACGAGCCCGCTGGCATCGCCGATCAAACGGTTGCTGACGTAGTGGAAGAATTCGTGCGCGATGATGCCGTTGTCCATCGTGCCGTCGAGGTCATCGCCGCGCGTCTGCTGCATGTGCGCGGTGACCGGGCCGCTCAGCGCGGTCTTGATCGCGGCGCCGTCAGTCTGGCTTACGGACATCGACGGGATCGTCACGCTCGGATCCTCGCCCGCCATGATGATCACGCCGGTCGTGTTGTTGGCGACGATCACACCGGCGGCACCGGCGGCCTGCGCGTTGGCGACCTTGATCACGAAGGCGCAGGCACCACGATCGACCAGCGCGATGTGGCCGGCGAGCGCGGCACCATTGGCAGCCGCTTCGCAGGCATCGCTGCCGGAGGCACCGCTCGCGTCGTCATAAAGCACCACGGATTCCGTCAGGTCGAAATTCCCGGGCCCGAACTGGGCGTAACCGAAGGCCAGTTCGCCGAGCGGATCGACCTCCAGCGTGCCGTCGATCGGTCCGCCGAAGATGTACATCTGCATTCTCGGATTCAGGCCGTCAGGCGGCGTCGACATATTGGCGTTGTCGGTGCCGGAGGCATCCTGACCTTCCGCCCGAATGTAATCGCCTTCTTCGCCACCGCGTCCGTAGTTTTCGAGCTGGGCGTTGCCGGCCACCTCGTCGAAGCCTGCGTCGTACCAGAAATCATGCAGATAGTTGTTCAGGTAGAACAGGTTGACGATCGCGGCATTGCGCTGCGAGTCCGTGGTCGGGTCGCTGTCGATCGTGTACGGATAGTCGAAGGTATTGGCCGAGGTGGTCTGCGCCCGGAAATCAGGTCCGCCTTCGGTGAAACCGTCATCGGGACCATAGTTTCCGTCAGCGTCGAGGAAGCCATCAAGGTCGAGATAGGCGTCAACGTTGTTACCCGTGGTCTCCGTGGCGCCGGCCGGAAGCCAGGGATCGCCGGTCGAGATCGGGCCCGATTCCAGCGTCACCAGGTTGTAGGCCCCGGACGGGCGCGAAAACGGACCGTCCGGACCGACGATGACCGGCTCGACATCATTGCCCAGCGGACCGTCCTCCGGTGTTCCTTCGGCATCGGCGAACACGCGATAGCTGAACGCTTCATGTTCGATCAGATTCTTGCGCAACAGCACCTCTGCGCTGTTGGCGTCGATCAGGTAGACGAATTCACGACGGTCGACCGCATCGATCGTCGTCGCGTTGACGATCACCATGTAGGCCGGCGTCATCGCGTCGGCCAAGGGGTAGTACATCTTGCGCGTGTAGATGCGCTGCCCGATCCGCCAGTCCCCGCCCAGAGCGCCGGCGCGGTAGGCGCTGTAGCGGCCCCTGGGTGCCGGCCGGCGTCAGCGATGCGGCTGCAACCGACAGGCCGAGATCGCCATAGGCGGCGGCAATCGCCGCGGTGGCGTCCATCGGAAAGCTCGGAGCAGGGCCGCGGCTGGCCGCTGCGTCGCCCAGTCCGGTGCCGGCAAAATACCCCGAGGCCGCCACCGGCTTGAGCTCGCGATCCAGCATCACGGACACGCGGCGTCCATAGACCTCCAGACCGTCGACCTTCTGCTGGTAGCGGACCACGGTCGGCCCGCCCGGCAAGACGTGGGTGCCGATGCGCTCGGCGGACTCGATCGCGGCACGCGAAGTACCAAGCATCCCGGCCTTGTTCACAAGAAAGTTGCGGGCGCGGGTATCGGCTGCGGCTTCGCTCTTCAGCGGAACCAGACCACCGCTGCGGCGACGGGTCGCGGCATCGGCCCACAGGAAGGTGGCGCTGCCGGTCTTGGCGTCGACCGCCGAGGGATAACCGAGCATGCTCGGCGCCCGCTCGGAGATGGCCTGCGCGCTCAGGCTGCGCAGCTGCTCGGTCTGCGAAACCGGTGAGGTTCGCTGTGTGGCGGCGGACCCACCCATGAAAGCGGCGTCGTAGTTGGCACGTGGCGCAGCGGATTGCGAACCGTAGGCGGCTGCGCTCGCGAGCGACGCGGCGGCCGCGCATAGCAGTAATTTCTGCATTGTTGACTCCCTTGGATGAGCCCCAAAACCGGAACGTCTAATATGTTTTGCATTCCGGGGATACCCGGGAGCATGCCCATGTCGGGGCGGCGTTTCAATAAGTATTTCGACACCGTCTGATGACATCGACACCTGTCAAAATTTTGCTGCACCGCGCCAATTTATGCGCTTCCGGGAGTTGCTCGCGACGGGACCCGGCGGCCCCGTCGCGGCGTCTCAAGCCGTATGCAATTTGCGCAGTTCGCGCACACCCACCGCCAGCGTCATGAAATCCTGCGTGCCGCTGGCCTGCAGCGCCACCATGCGCTGCTCGCAGAACTGCACGCGGGTTTCGTTGGCCTTCAGCCAGGACTCGAAGCGTGCCTGCGGCGACCCGCCCGACTGTGCGAGAACATCCGCCACCACCGAGCGATGCAGGCGATAGATGTCGTCACGCAATGTGGTGCGCGCCAGCGCCTGCCAGCGCCCGCGCACCACCAGGCCGTTGACCGCACCCAGCAGCCACAACACGCGCAGGCGCTCGCCCACCAGGAAGTAGGCGGCGGTCGCCTGCGCCACCGGTACCCCGGCAACGGCCGCGAGTTCGACGATATCAGGGGCACTGCCCAAGGCCAGCGTGTTGGCCAGCGTGGTCGCCACGTCCTCGGGCACGCCTTCGGCGATCATCGCCGCCTGGGCTCGCTGCCACTCCTCGCGATAGGAACCGGGCAGACATTCCGGCAACAGACCGGCGATCTCCTTGATCGGCTGCTCGAAGAAGTCCACGGCTTCGGCGATCGGCTTGCTCGGCCAGCGATGGTTCACCAACCAATTGGTGGCGTGTTTCATCAGGCCGCTGGCGCGCGAATACAGGCGCAGTTGCAGTTGCGCATCGATCTGGTTGTCCAGCGCCTGAATCGGCAGCCAGTAACTGTCGCCGTCGAAGACTTCATGCGCCATCGCATAGGCCTTGACGACTTCCGCGCGCGAAACGCCCTGATCGTCCGCGAACCGGTGCGCGTAGGCGAAGCCCATACGGTTGACGATGGCATTGGACAGAATCGTGGCAATGATTTCGCGCTTGAGGCGATGGCGTTGCAGCCGCTCGCCGTAGCGCTGCACCAGTACCGGCGCGAAGTAGGCCAGCAGATCCCGCGTGAAGAACGGGTCGTCCGGCACCTCGGATGCGTCCAGCGCGCCGAACAGCGAAATCTTGGCGTAGGACAGCAGCACCGCCAGCTCCGGCCGCGACAGGCCCAGGTTGCGCGCGCGGCGTTCCTTGAGTCCTTCGTCGTCGGGCAGGTATTCAACGGCGCGCGCCAGCAGGCCGTCCTTCTCCAGCGTGCGAATCAGATTGGCGTGTTCGTCGAGACGACTCGCCGCCTCGTGTTCAAGCAGGCTCAGCGCAAGGCTCTGCACATAGCTGTCGGCCAGCACCGCGCGCGCGACATCCTCGGTCATCGATACCAGCAGCGGATTGCGTTCCTCGACGCTGAAGCCGGTCTCGTTCATCAGTCGGTTCAGCGGGATCTTGATGTTGACCTCGCGATCGGACGAGTGCACACCACCGCTGTTGTCGATCGCGTCGGTGTTGATGCGGCCACCGGCCAGCGCGTATTCGACGCGTCCGAGCTGGGTCAGACCGAGGTTACCGCCCTCGCCGACCACCTTGCAGCGCAGCTCCGCGCCGTTGACGCGAATCATGTCGTTGGCGCGGTCGCCAACCTCGGCATTGGACTGGTAGCGGCTCTTGACGTAGGTGCCGATACCCCCATTCCACAGCAGGTCCACCGGCGCCTTGAGGATCGCGCGCAGCAGCTCGTTGGGCGCATAGCTGTCCTGGCTCAGGCCCAGCGCTTCCTGCACCTGAGTGGACACCTTGATCTGCTTGGCACTGCGTGGCCAGATGCCGCCGCCTTCGGACAGCAGCGTGCGGTCATAGTCGTCCCAGGACGACCGTGGCAGCGCGAACATGCGCTCGCGTTCGGCATAGCTGGTGGCGGCGTCGGGATTCGGATCGATGAAGATGTGGCGGTGATCGAAGGCCGCGATCAGACGGATGTGGCGCGACAGCAACATGCCGTTGCCGAACACGTCACCGGACATGTCGCCGACGCCGACGACCGTGAATTCCTCGTTCTGGATGTCCTTGCCGAGTTCCCGGAAATGACGTTTGACCGACTCCCAGGCGCCACGCGCGGTGATGCCCATCTTCTTGTGGTCGTAACCGGCCGAGCCGCCGGAGGCGAAGGCGTCGCCCATCCAGAAACCGTATTCGGCGGAGATGCCGTTGGCGGTGTCCGAAAACGTGGCCGTGCCCTTGTCGGCCGCGACCACCAGGTAGGGATCGTCCTCGTCATAGCGCAGCACGTCGGCCGGCGGCACGATGTCATCCGCGACGCGGTTGTCGGTGATGTCCAGCAATCCGCGGATGAAGGTCTTGTAGCACTCGACGCCGGCCTTGAGCCAGGCCTCTCGGTTGGAGGCGTCGCCACGCTTGACCACGAAGCCGCCCTTGGCGCCGACCGGCACGATCACCGCGTTCTTGACCATCTGCGCCTTCATCAGACCCAGCACCTCGGTGCGGAAATCCTGGCGACGGTCGGACCAGCGCAGGCCGCCGCGCGCGACCTTGCCGCCGCGCAGGTGGATGCCTTCCACCTCCGGCGCATAGACGAAGATTTCGAACATCGGCAGCGGCTGCGGCAGTTCCGGCACGCGCGAGGGATCGAGCTTGATGCTGATGTAGGACTTGCTGCCACCGTCTGCGCGCGGCTGGTAGTAGTTGGTGCGCAGCACCGCCTTGATCGTGGCGAGAAAGGCGCGCAGCACGCGATCGCCATCGAGCGTCGCGACCTGATCGAGGCGCTGCTGCAGATCCTCATCGACGGCGGCGACCTCGGCCTCGCGCGCGCCGGCTGCCATCTGCGGATCGAAGCGCGTCTCGAACAGGCGCACCAGCTGGCGCGTGATCGGCGCGTGATCGGACAGCAGGCGTTCCATGTAGTCCTGGCTGTACGGCAGGCCGGTCTGGATCAGGTATTTCAGCAGCGTGCGCACGCACACCACCTGGCGCCATTCCAAACCCGCGAACAACACCAGGCGGTTGAGCCCGTCGTTCTCGGTCTCACCGCTCCAGCATTTGCTGAACGCCGACTCGAAGGCGGACTTCTGCTGCTCGGCCGAAAGCTCGCTGGGAGCGAGCACGCGGATGTCGAACTCCTGGATCCAGCAGGGAGTGCCGCCGCGCGGATCGATCTCGGTCGGCTCCTGACGGATCACGCGCAGACCGAAGTTCTCCAGCGTCGGCAACACGTCGGACAGCTCGATCGGTCGCGCCCAGGAGTACAGCTTGAGCCCCACTGCTTGGGCCGCCCCCCCGCCAGTGTCGATCATCAGCCGTGGCAGCACCGGCGCCTGTTCGGACAGCTGCGATAGATACTGAATGTCTGCGGCCGCTTCCAGCGGCGTGGTCAACTCGGTGTAGTACAGCGGGAACGCATCGGCGAAGCGTTCGGCGGAATGTCGTACGGCATCGCTGGGCACGCGCATCAGCACGTCGCGCAATTCGTCACGCCAGCTGCGCGTGGCCTTGAGCAGGCGCGTCTGCACATCCTCGGCCGATAGCGGAATGCGGGTGCCCGGCGGCGTGCGTACGGTGTAGTGAATTCGTGCCAGACCGCCGCGCATGAAGTCGACATTGCGCTCCAGCGAGAGCCCGTTGCAGATTTCCATCAGTTCCGTGCCGATACGTTCACGAATCTCGCGGCTGTAACGATCGCGCGGCAGGTACACCAAACAGGAATAGAAGCGCCCGTAACGATCGCGACGCATGAACAGCTTGAGTTGCAGCCTGTCGTGCAGGGCGCGAATGCCCATGCAAATGTCGAACAGCTCGTCCTCGCTGGACTGCAGCAACTCGTCACGCGGCAACTGGTGAAGAATGTCGCGCAAATGCTTGCCGGAGTGCGAATCCTCGGGCACGCCTGCGCGCTGCATCACGTAGGCGGCCTTGCGCCGGATCAGCGGGATGTAGCGCGGGCGACTGTAGTAGGCCTCGGTGGAGAACAGCCCGACGAAGCGATGCGTACCCTGAACCGTACCGTCGGCTGCGAACTGCTTCACCGAAATCGAATCCATGACCTGGGGATGGTGGATCGGGGAACGCGTGTTGGCCTTGGTCACCACGATCAGCCGCCCGGAGTGCTGAATGTGGCGATTCAGCTCATCCTGCGGCGCGATGAATTTCTCGACATCCGCGAAACGCCCGTTCTGGCGTGACAGGCCGAGCCCGTTCTCGGGAACCGTGCGCAAGGACACGGCGCCGGATTCGTCGACCTCGGCGAGACTGCGAACATAGCCGAGAAACGTGAAGCGGCCGTCGTCCAGCCAACGCAGGAAGGCCTGGGCCTCGCTGTATTCTTCCGGATCGGCACCGTGCGGAACCTGATCGAGCTGGCTCACCACTTCGCTCAGCTGCGACCGGATCGCCGGGAAGTCGTCGATGACGACGCGCAGGTCCGCCAGCAGGCGTTCCACCGTGTGCTGAAGCTCGGCGTAGTCGGCTTCGTCCGCCAGCGCCTCAAATTCGATGTGTATCAGCGATTCGCGCTGGGCCGTGCTCTCATCCGCGCCCAGCGCCATCGCCTGCTGCAGCGTGCCTTGCGCATCGCGCCGAACCCGCATCAAGGGATGGTCGGACCAATCGATCGCGCTGCCGGCGTCGTGGATCGCCATGGTCACGGTGTCGACCAGAAACGGCATGTCATCGACCACCGAATCGAGCGTCGCGAAGCCGCGACTGCCCGCTGCGCCCGGTTCCAGCGGCGGACGCACCACCACCTTGAGCTGCCCCTGGGCGCGCTCGCGCGCCAACTCGAAATGCTGACGCGCCACCTGGAACAAGTCCTCCGGCGTGCGAGCCCTGAGACCGTCCAGCGAGGCGATTTCGTAGTAATGCCGCAGGAACGGCAGGAACCGGGCCTGCTCTTGTGGCTCAACTTCGGCGGCCGCCAGGGCGTCCAGTTGGGCCAGTACGAATTCCAGATGCTGTTGCGTTTCGTCTTCGGGGGAGCGCTCGCGCATGGTTTCCTGCCGGTTCGTTGCCGGTTGTGAAATGTGCGGAAAGTATAGGCGCCCGCCCGAACGCCCGTGCCGCACGCATGGCTATACTTCAGACGGTCTCTCCAGCGAACTCTTCCGACATGAATCAGCCGATGCCCGAACCCAGCCGTCTCCGCCCCGTGATCTGGCTGGCGCTGGTGGTGTGGGCGATCGCGAGCTGGTTCATCGGCGACAAGCTGTCCTACGACCACAAGTATCGAATCAACGACCTCGAATCGATTCCCGGCGCCGGCACGATCCAGCGCGACGCCGAAGGCACCTTCTACCATGTGCGTGGCGACAAGATGGCGCGCTCGATCTTCCAGGTCACGGATAGCGGTGAGGTCGAAGTCGGCCCACCCGTCTACGCACAGCCCTGCTACGACTGCCGGCTGGTCAGCGGCGAGCAGCTCGCCGCCACCAATGATTTCTGCGCCACCGGTCGCCGTTCCAGGCTGCCGCTGATCGACTTCGAAGCGCCGTGCAAGACCTGGGCGACGATCGACAGCGGTCGCAAAGTGATGGCGGCCGTGGTGTTCTTCGTGCCGCTGCTGGTGTTGGTGCTGATTCGCTGGATCGCGGCCGGGGTGTTCAAGCGGCCCTAGTGCGCTATCCCGTAAGAATGTTGCGAAGGAGTTCGCGTCATTTTTTTAGTTTGGCAGGGCGCAGTGAGAAGGAATATGCCCTGACATCCGAAAAAACGAGTAGCCCGGATGAAGTGCAACGGAATCCGGGAACCGGGCAACATTGTGAAACCTTGCTCCCGGATTCCGCTGCGCTTCATCCGGGCTACGACTTGTCCGGAATGACGGGAGCCGCGTGCAGGAAGTCCGCGATCTCGTTGATCGCGGCATTCGATTCCCTCATCAAGCCGGCGTGCAACTGGAATTCATGCCACAGGCCGGGATACTCGCGCAGCGTGCTCGGGACACCCGCCTCACGCAGGCGCTGGTCGAGGCGGCGGGCATCGTCCAGCAGGATTTCATCGCTTCCCACCTGGATCAGGCAACGCGGTAGTCCGCCCAGCGACATCGCCAGCGGAGACAGCGCCGCCGCATCGTAGTCGCCGGCATAGGCCGCGACGCCCTGACGCACCCAGGCCTCGCGCAGCAAGGGATCGATGCGCGCGCGCTCGCGCAGGCTGCGGCCGGACAGAGCGTAGTCCACCCACGGACTGATCATCACCAGTGCATCCGGCATCGGTCGCTGCGCCTCGCGCAAGCAAACCGCCAATGCCAGCATCAGACCGGCGCCGGCACTGTCGCCGGCGAGCACGATGCGCCGATCCGAAGTGGTCTCGCTCAGCAGGAACTCGTAGGCGCTGCGCGCATCCTGCAACGCGGCCGGGTACGGGTGTTCCGGCGCCAATCGGTAGTCGAGTGAGTACAGGCTCGCTTTCGCGGACCGCGCGAGCCGCGTCGTCAGGCCACGATGCGTGGCCGGCGATCCGACCAGGAAGGCGCCGCCGTGCGCATACAGAATCACGGTGTCATCGCGGACGCGCTGCGGCGTCTGCCGCTCCACGCGAGCCGCGCCGCAGACCAGGATTTCGCGGCGGACTCCGCGTGCCGTGGGCATGCCCGCCATCAGCAGATTGATGCCGATCCGTTGCCAGCGCGCCGGCAACGGCGGCCCGAGCACCGGCCGCGCGATGTAGCGCAACATCAACCGCAACAGCGGCCTCATCGGGCACTCCCGACACCCGACATGCGTGCACAGATTGCGCGCGTCCAGGACTGCGGCAACAGCCCGGTTGCCGCCATCAGCAAACGGGTCCAGAGACCAACCGCGCGATGCGTGACGCCGCCGGGCCGCTGCACGGTGCGCCATACGGTCTCGGCGACATCCTCGGCGCTGAGCTTCACGCCGTAGCGGCCGAGGATCGTCGGGTTGTGAATGTCGTCGATCATCGACGTGCGCACGAACAGCGGCCAGATCGCGCGCACGACGATGCCGTGCGCCTGCCACTCCAGGTCCAGCGCCTCACTCAGACCGCGCACCGCGAACTTGCTGGCCGAGTACGTCGCCAGCGTCGGCTGGCCGTAAATCGCCGAGGCCGAGGCCAGGTTGATCACGCAGGGTCGCGAGCTGCGCTTGAGGTCCTCGAATGCCGCGTGACAACCGTTGATGACACCGCGCACATTGACGTCGATCACACGCTGATGGTCCGCGAGACTGCTGGCCTCGAACGGACCCGAAATCAGCACCCCGGCGTTGTTGACCAGCACGTCGAGCCCGCCGCCGGCGCGCGCCGAAAAATCCGCGAGCGCCGCCTGCCATTGCGCGGGCTCACGCACATCCAGCGGCCCGGTCAGCACGGTGTCCGATGCAAGTTCACGCAGACCGTCAGCATCGCGGTCATAGGCGCCGACGGTCCAGCCGCCGCGCGCGAAGCGCAGCGCGATGGCGCGGCCGATACCGGCCGCCGCGCCGCTGACGAAGATTCGCCCTGGCGCCCGACTCACGGCGCCGTGCCCAGTGGATCACGGTAGGCGGAGGCATCGAACTTCGCCGTGCGGTGCCGGTAGACAAAGGTGAAGCCCGGCCAATTGTTGGTGTGACGTCCAGTGGCGGTCTGGTACCAGCTATCGCAGCCCTGGGCCCAGACCGTGCGCCGCATGCGTTGTTGCAGGCGTTCGTTGAACCGCGACTGCCGATCGGCGCGCACATCCAGGCTGCGGTTCTCGCCGGTCCGCAGTCGTCCGATGGCCTGCAGCACGAAACGTAGCTGGCTCTCGATCATGTAGACGATGGAATTGTGGCCGAGGTTGGTATTGGGGCCGTACAGCATGAACAGGTTCGGAAAGCCGCTGACGCTGATGCCGAGATAGGCCTCGGCTCCGTCACGCCAGGCCACATTCAGATCGTGGCCGCCCAGCCCCTCGATCTTCATCGGCGCCAGAAATTCGGTGGCTGCAAAGCCGGTGCCGTAGATCAGCGTATCGACCTCGTGCGTGCGTCCGTCCTGCGTGACGACGGCCGTTTCGGTGATTCCACGGATCGGCTCGGTCACCAGCTCGACCCGGTCGCTCGCGATGGCCGGATAGTAGTCGTTCGAGATCAGAATGCGCTTGCAGCCGATCGGATAGTCCGGCCTCAACTTCTTGCGCAGTTCCGGGTCGGCGACTTGACGCTTCAGGTGCCGCTCGAACCCGACGCGCACCAGCGGCATCAGCGGCAGGATGCGAGCGAAGGCGAGCACGCGCGCCTCGTACCTGCAGTACTGCCAGGCACGGCTGAGCCTCTGCAACCACGGAAAGCGCCGGTACAGGTTCTGCTCCCGGCGCGAGTAGCGCCGGTCCGGCTTGGGGATGATGTACGGTGCGGAACGCTGGAACAGGCTCAAGGACGCCACCTTGGTGGCGAGACGCGGCACGAACTGGATCGCGCTGGCACCGGTGCCGACGACAGCGACGCGCCGCCCCGACAGGTCCAGATCGTGTCTCCATTGCGCGGAATGGAACACCTCGCCGCCGAATCGCTCGATGCCCGGCAGCCGTGGCGTCGCCGGCCGATTCAACTGACCGCAGGCGGTGATCAGCACCTCGGCCTCGACGGACTCTCCGGCAGCCGTCTGCAGGCACCACAGTGCCCGCGACTCGTCGAAGCGCGCCGACTCGATTTCGGTACCGAAGCGGAAGTGGCGGCGCAGCCCGTACTTGTCCACGCAATGCTGCAAGTAGCCGTAAATCTCCGCCTGCGGCGCGTACTTGCGCGACCAGTCGTGCCTGGGTTCGAACGAGAACGAGTACACATGGGACGGCACGTCGCAAGCCGCACCGGGATAGGAATTGTCGCGCCAGCAACCGCCGACGTCCGACGCCTTCTCGAAGATCGTGATGGCGTCATAGCCTGCCTCGCGAAGCTTGATCGCTGCGCCGATGCCGCCGAAGCCTCCGCCGATGATCGCGATCCGCATCGACTGTCGATTCCCTTGCATGTGTGCTTTCTCCCCCCCACCCGGACCGGCAGGTCACTATGAATCCCACGCTATCCGGTCCCGCCTGCGAACTCCATGTTGCATCGGGTCAGGATTGATATTTTCGGCCAGGGCGGCCCATCATCGCGCATGCCGGTCTGGACCACACGACGAAGCGCCATCAGCGCGCGCCTGCTGACCGAACTCGCGGTCGAGCACGGGTTGCCGCGCCGCGAAATCCTGCGCGGAACCGGAATCACCGAAGCAGAGCTTGACGATCCCGGCGCCGAAATCGATGCCGCGCAGGAGCTGGCGCTGGTGGCGCGGCTGGTGGAATGCCTGGGCCATGTGCCCGGCCTCGGGCTTCAGGCAGGCTCGCGCTACCGGCTCACCAGCTATGGCATCTGGGGCTTCGCGATGATGAGCAGCGCAACACTGCGCAGCGCGATCGCGCACGGATTGCGCTATCTGGACCTGACCTATGCGTTCAACGAACTGCACGTGGAGGAAGGCGACCGCGAGGCCGCCCTGGTGCTCGACGACCGCGCGATTCCGCCGGCGCTGCGAGTGTTTCTGGTGGAACGTGACGCCGCCGCGATCCATGTGATCGCCAGCGAGCTGTTGAATGAGCCGCTGCCCCTGCTCGGAATCGACCTGCGCTATCCGGCCCCGGCGCACGCGCATCTGTACGAAGCCATGGCTGGTGTGTGTCCGCGTTTCGGGGCGGCGGACAACCGCATCCGTATCGACGCTTCGATTCTCGACCGGGCGCTGATACAGGCGGACGCCCCCACCGCACGACTTTGCCGCGAGCAATGCGACAGCCTGCTGCGACAGCGTCACGGCGAAAGCGGTTTCAGTGCGCGCGTGCACCGGCTGCTGCGCCAGCATGGCGAGACACCGCCGAGCCTGGAGCTGGCGGCCCGGCAGCTGCGCTGCAGCGCGCGTACCCTGCGCCGCCGCCTGGCCGAGGAAGGCAGCAGCTATCGGCAACTGGTGGCGGCGCTGCGACGCGAACACGCCGAGCGGCTGCTGGACTGTCGCGAACTCAGCGTGGAGCAGATCGCAGCACAACTCGGCTACGCCGAATCCGCCAGCTTCATCCACGCCTACAAGCGCTGGCGTGGCGTGACACCGCATGCCGCGCGGAGTGCCCGCTGATGCTGTTCGGCGGCAGCCAGATCGCGGCGCTGTTCGCCTGCGGTCTCGGCTTTTCGGTGTGGCTGACGGATCGCCAGAGCGGCACCAGCCGCGCGCTCGCACTGTTCGTGTTCACCACCGGCATCGCCATCGGCCTCAACGCACAAGCCTCGCTGCTACAGGCTCCGCTACCCGACTGGGTGCGGGTGCTGGGCGTGGTCGAGGCCCTGGCCTTCACCGCCGGCACAGAATGGGGCCTGCGCGTTTCGCGCATGGTGGCCAACGAAGCGGCGCAGCCCTTCGGACGACGTCTGGTCCGTACGGCGCAGGCTTGTGGCTGGATTTATGCGGTGCAGTGCGCCGCGCTGCCGGAGCTGCGGGCGCAGAGTTTTGCCGGCGCACTGCGCTTCGGCGAGTTGCCGACGGCGACGTTCTGGATGTTCGCAGCCTTGCCACTGCTGGCCGGACTTCTGGTATTCGTGGCCGGTCTGCGGCTACTGAGCCGGCGGCCCGACCAGGCCGAGGCGGTACGGGTAATGTCGATGCTGGTGGCGATGCCGCTGCTGACCACCAGCCTGATCCTGCCGCGTGAATGGTCACCGCTGGGCGTGGCCTGCGGCGAGATCGTGTTCCTGATCGGCATCCTGCGCTATCACGTGATCCAGGGCGCACGCGGACAGTTCATGGCGCGTTTCCTGTCGCCGCAAGTCGCCGAACTGGTCCGCGAACGTGGACTCAAGCCGGTGGTCGGCAGCCAGCGCCTGCGCGTCAGCGTGGTGTGCTGCGACATTCGCGGCTTCACCGCCTATGCCGAACGGCAGGCGCAGCGACCGGAACGCGTATTGGGCCTGTTGCGGGAATTCTACGCGGCGGTCGGCACCGTGGTGGCCGAACACGACGGCACGGTGAAGGATCTGGCCGGCGACGGCGTGATGATCCTGCTGGGAGCCCCGGTGCCGCAGGCCGATCATGCCAAACGGGCCCTGGCCCTGTCGCGGCAGCTCCTGAAAGCGGTGCGCCCGATCGTGCGCAAGGCCGACGTCTCCTTGGGCCTGGGTGTCGGTGTCGCCAGCGGCAAAGTCGCGGCCGGCATCGTCGGAGAACGTGCACGCTACGAATATGCGGCGGTGGGCCCGGCCGTGAACCTGGCGGCGCGCCTCTGCCAGCAGGCACAGGACGGTGAGATCCGCATCGACAACTTCACGCTGGACGATTCCGGGGAAACGGTCGGCGGCCGGCCGAAGCGCCGCATGATCCGCGGTCTGCGCGAACCGGTACTGACGCACGTGCTGCGGGTGGACGACTTTTAGCGTGAATCACGCGTCGCGTGATGCCGGCCTACCCTCGCCCGCTTGCGGGAGAGGG
>JAHZLQ010000003.1 GCA_022599775.1 Gammaproteobacteria bacterium | reverse complement strand
GGCGGCTTCCTGGGACGAAAGAGCGATGGCGAGCCCGGTGTGAAGACCCTCTGGCTCGGCTTACAGCGCGTCGCCGACTTCGGCATCGGCTTGCGATATGCCCGCGAAGTCGGGGCGCTTTGAGTTGTGTGTAATCGGATGGGCATACCCACGCGATCTAAACCGAACTGCTACTCAAGCCGGGGGAGCGTCAAGCTAAGGATAACTGCAGCGCTCTCCGCAGCTCTCCGATGTCCACCTCATATTGACGGTCTGAGCCCGATATGTATTCCTCGGCCACGATCGAGATTTCGTGGACTCTGAATTGGGCTCGCAGTGTCCCCTTCGTGTTGGCACCACAAACGTGAACTACCACAGTCTCGCCGCCATCAATCTGCAGAGTAAGTCGCTCGCTGCCGCTGTCCACGCAGTCAATAGTGCCGATCAATTTCTTTCGACCCTGTGAGACGCGCTCCTTACGGGGCGGTTTTTCCACGCCAGCCGGGAAAAGTTCCGATTCGGACGAGCCGTCCCCGCTGACGGCGCGGTACATCCATTTGTCGCTTCCGCGCTTGGCCACGGCATTGACCAAAGCGCGGGCGGATTTGATAACGGGCTTCGACAGCTCGCCGACGGTCAAGCGGTCTCCGGCGCTCAATGTGACGTCAGCCTGTAGCCGACTAACATTGACAACAAACTCGCTGATTAAACCGATCAACTGTCGCGCATTCTCCGCGGAAGTGATGCCATTAATGAGTAATTCATTTGATGGCACAGGAAACAGCAAGGCTGCAACCCCATCGGAAATCAGCGTCCATCGATATGGCTTGTCAGGCCGCAGCACGTCTGAAACCCGTACAACTGCCACATGAGTGTCAGCGATATGTTTTTGCGTTAGGCAGTACAGTTCGATTGTTGGCCAATCGTGGCCCATAATTTTCGCAACCGTTGCTCGAATGTCCACAGGGTCACCGTCTTTGATAATCCTGATATAAAGCATGACCGAGCTCTGGGATAATGCAAACCTTTCTGAATTTCGGGAATTTCCGCCTAATTAACTATATTATTGACGAGTGCATTCGGAATTTTGTTGAGTCGGAATGTTTGTCGCGATAAGGTTTCGTATTTTGTCTAGCAGGGCGGTGAAAAACTACAACCCTTTGAATTGACGTAGAAATTTCATTTTATTGGGACGAAATTGTCGACGAAATCTGCCCTTTCGATGCACGGCCAAGATACCAGTCAGTTTCGATGTTCAGCTACATCAGCCTAGAGAAAAGAATTCCCGTAGGCCACCCGCTGCGGCGCCTGCGCCCGTTGGTCGACGGGATTTTGTCCAGCATCAGTTCGCTGTTCGATGCGCGCTATTCGCAGGCAGGCCGTCCATCGATTCCGCCGGAGCAGTTGCTGCGGGCCTTGCTGGTCCAAGTGCTGTTCACGATCCGTAGCGAGCGTCTGCTGATGGAGCAATTGAACTACAACCTGCTGTTCCGTTGGTTTGTCGGTCTTCAGATGGGCGATCCGATCTGGGATCGCACGGTCTTCAGTGCCAATCGGAATCGCCTGCTGGATACCGACATGGCTCGGGTCTTCTTCCAGCGCGTGCTGTCTCTGGCCAAATGGCAGGGACTGGTCTCCAACGAGCATTTCAGCGTCGATGGTTCGATGATCGAAGCGTGGGCGAGTCATAAGCGCTTCGTGCGCAAGGATGACGATGGCTCCGGCCGGCCTGGCGGACGCAATCCCACAGCGGACTTCAAGGGTGAGACGCGCATCAACAAGACACACCGAAGTCTCATCGACCCTGAAGCCCGCTGTACAAGAAAGGCACGTACACCGAAGCCAAGCTGCGTTATTTGACGCATGCCTTGGCCGAGAATCGAAGCGGCTTGGTCGTGGATGTGGAGACGACCCAGGCCAATGGCCGTGCCGAGTGGATCGCGGCCGAGCGCATGATCGCCCGTAGCATCTGAAAGCCCGGCGCCAGCCTTGCCGGCGACAAGGGTTATGACGTGCCGGAATTCGTACAAATGCTCAAGCGCCATATTGCGCGCAAGGACAAGGGCAGCGCCGTGGACGGACGTACGGCCCGCGGCAAAGGCTACGCGCTGAGCCTGAGGCGGAGAAAGCTGATCGAAGAAGCCTTTGGCTGGATCAAAACTGTGGGTGGACTGCGCAAGACGCGGCACAAGGGCTTGGCCAAGTTGTCCGGGCAGGCCTTGTTCACCTTTGCGGCGTACAATCTGACGCGGATTCTGAACCTGACGAAGTCGGATTCGGCGCTGGCGTAAGGACAAAACCGTCCGGGGTTCGGCCTGACCGCGGATCGGCGGCCCCAATGGGCTCAAGGGCATAGGCTGCGACGCACTTCCGGCGTCAAAAATCATCGGAAGATGGAAAATTCCCGAAAGGTGAAGGTGTTTTTCACCAGCCTCTAGAGCGTTAACTCGAGCATTTGCGCCGCCGGCCCATCCGCCAAGCGCAGTAACACCGATACTGATAGCAGCACCATCGCTAGATTCCGCTTCACTGGCAGGCCTCGTCCGCGGTCGGGCTGGCCGCAGGAGACCTTTGTGCCGAGGTGCGCCATTATGCCCGTGATGCGAGTTAGGTTTGCCTCGTCGCGTGATGCCATCCAGACGCGCTCGCCGCCGCGCCATGACACGATCGATGCAGTCAGCGAGCGCAGACACTCAGTCGGATTTTGCCCTGCGAGCAGCGAATCCAAGTCGTTCGCCATTTTTAAAACTCGAGACGTATGGTGTTTCTTTCGAGTACTCACCATCTGCGGCGAAAAGTAGCCTTCCAAGTGATGCGCTCTGATGCACTTCGGCAATAGCCGCTTTGTTTCGCGGATGACCCGATCAGATAGTCCTTGTCGTCTTGCGACCAGTTCCACATCCTCCCCACCTGCCGCCGCGAGAACGACATGAGCGATAGCGCTTGCGCTCGGCGGATCGTATTTACACTCCAGATCGAGTAGTGCGCGCTGACGTAACTCGTCCTGGCAAGTCCGACCTTCCGTCGTCAGGTTGCCTTCAACGCTTCCTACGGCACCTTCTAACGCTCCCTCTGACCAGCACTGATTGCGTTTTCCGCCGCTCTCTGCGGAGACCGATTCAGTGAGGTCCGACTCCCGGCGCGCTAAATCGATCGAATGAGCATGGTAGTAATTTCGGAATAACGTGTCTCGGACGGCGTGCCCCATTTCTCGCGACACCGTCCATGAATGCTCCCGGAACGATCCGGCGGTCAATGCACCGCCCCCCGAAATATCGAGCCGGCGTGCCGCATACCCTTTTCGGGCCCAATAGGGTCTCGCGCGGTCGGATCGGGTCGCAATTCGCAGCGCATTCCCGAAATGGGTCTCCAGCATTGTTCGCCGTATCGGCGCTTCAGGATCATCGCCATCGAACAGTGGGCTATTCGGCGGGCGTGACGATGCATCAATTGCCTCTACCCTTTCGTTGAGAAGCGCAATCTCCTCGACTGAAAGGTCGCCGGTCCCGAGTAGTCGACGGGATTCTGTCGTTTTCAGTGCTCCAAACTGATTCGGTCGGATATAGAGGTAGTGCTGTCCGCGAAAGGTTAAGACGTCACACCTGCGCAACCTCCGAGCCTCGCTAGGTCTGGTCCCCAGTCGCCCCATCAGCGACGCGGTCGTACGGATCCTTCTGAGGGCACGGGGGCGATCGTGGGTCTCTTGGTCAATATGCTCCGTACAAATCTGCTCGAACTCAGCGAGAGTTTGCAGAGCGTCTTCCAGTTCTCGGTCTAGCAACACCGAAGGCTCCACGGCTCGTAGAGTCTCGCCGCCCAGCCGAACGCCGGCACATTGCGCAACCCCAAACTTTACCGCCGCAAAGCGGTTGAACTGCATGAGATTCGTGATGGTTCGTTGCAAGGCGTCACCTTTCACGCGCTGCGACTTATCGGCAACCACCCGCACAAAGAGCTCCGTAAGCTCGTCGTCCTCCATACCCTCAAGGCTCCGTCCCCCCAGCCCCTTGTCCAACGGGTGTGCAATCGTTGTGAGATCGTGATGGACCGTTGATACTGCTGCGCGATCTAGGCGGTCCAGCGCCCAGCGCCCCAGCAGCACAGCCAGGGACGAGCGCAGATCCGATTGAAGCAGCTGAGTCACACTGTCCTTAGCGCGTTGCTCGGCCCGGCTCCTCCCCGCGTCTTCGCGATCCGCGATATAGAGCGCGCGAATCAACTGGCTGAGCTCAGCAGACCGATTCGATTCGCTTGAGTGGGCCGGCAGGCGGGAACCGGCGGCGGGATCAGGATAGGTGCTGTCATCGACTAACGTCAGCATTCGATGCGCGGGAAGTTCGCACACGACACCGTCTTCCCAAGCCCCCCATATATGGCCGCGCATCTCAATGCGCAACGCAAGCAGTAGGGTGTCAGACAAGCGGCGCCAGACGTCAAAATCCACTTCGTGCGGAAGCCAGCCAGGCGGAAGGAGGCGCGTCAGAGACGTTCCGAGGTCGCTTAGACACCGTTCGGTGTTCTCACCTCTCGAAGCACGATCGGCCCGGTAGGTAGACGACCTGGCGTCACAATTTGGGCATTGCGTCAGGTGAGACCGGTATTCCACCACAGCGTCCGCAGCACGACCGGCGAAGCAGAACGACTCCTCGCGTTGATCGTCTCCGCAAACGATCGTCGATGGAACGACGACGTGCCCCGGACGTGTTGCAGAGTCCTTGGACAAACCTGCCGAGTGGAGACAAGAAACCGCCCGACTCAGATCCACGCAACCACCGTGGACAATTAGGTGGTACAGCACCTTTGCGGCAATAGCCTTGCATCGACCCGCCTGACCACCCAGCCGATTCGGGAATTTGTCTGTGACGGTGGGGGAGTGGCTTCGCAGCACTTGCGCAATGTCTGCCGCTCGGAGGACATTCGCGTCGATCGTCGCGTAGTCATCGTCGATCACTGCGACCGACGAGGGCTCGGAATATTCCCAACCATACCGAGCTTTGTATCTCCGCAGCTCCGCCTTGAGCGAGAGCATCACCTCTTCATACTCCGCCGCCAAGCGCGCTCCGGCACTGCCGAGTACGTGCTTCCCTAGGCGCGCCACCACTTCATGTTCCAGCTTAATTCGCTCTCTGGGGCGCTCCACAGTGAATGCGCCGTCGCAATGCTGGCGGAGAAAATCATGTACGGTTTTCTCAATTAACTGCTTTAGCGAAACGCCACGCTCGTTCTTTGCGCGGCGTTTGAATTCGGCGATTGTTTGTCGTCGCAAACTATCCCGCTTGAGTTGGAACTCTTCTATCTTTCCATCGTAGGCGCCGCGGAGATTGCCGCCCAAGAGTGGCGACGGGTGGGGATAATCGAAGTGGTCGCGGTCGGTTGCCGGGAGTGCTTGACCATCAATCGCCGTGAAGCCGAGATCTTTCAGGCAACGTTCGATCAGGTGAGCAATGCGGCCCCGCAGCGCACTAGGGCTGTCCCATCCCCACCGATCAAACGGTTGCGTATGGTCAAAGTGGCCGAGCACGACGTCGATATCTTCCGGCGTCATTCCGGCGCGCAAGCCCGCGGTTCGAAAGGCTGGTCTGAGAAACCAAGGGCAAAGGTCTATTCCCAGCTCTTCCTTCGGCGAGGCTGTCGGGTCGGGTTCGAGTCCACTCTCCGATGCAGTCCGGAGAAACAGCGAGCCAGTTCCATCGAGCGCCGCGCGAATTTGCTGCGCCGTGCTCTTCTGCGCAGCGTCTGACTCGAGCCCGGGCAAGGCAGTCGTTAGAACCCGCAAATATGACCGAATCTGCCGCACCAATAGGTCTGGGATAGGAACCACACGCTGCAAATGTGCAGCGGAGACACACTTGTCAGAGATGACACCGAGGCCCAAGGCCAACGAAATGTCGTTCAGCGTGACCCGACCAAGCCGACTGCAACGATGAGCCGTTGCCGCAATGAACATCCACTTGGTATATCGAGACATGGCCGTCACGCTGCGAAGCCCGTCGCCGGGCGCATCGGAGCCCACCTCCGACTTCGTTAGCTCGACCAAGCTCCGGACACAATCACCGATGCGATCGATGTTGGGTGCGGCCAAGGGAGCTCCGACCATTCGCCCCGGAGCGACTGATGTGCGCCAGGTTTGGCGATCTCGAAACACCGGCTGAAAAACCTCGCCATAGTGAGCCTGGATGTCGTCTGTACGATATGCGGCGTAGTGCATCCGTGCGTCGCTCATACCGAGCGTTTCACCCGCCAAGAGGATGCAGAGCGATCGATCTTGCGTCCGTTCAAAGATGGCCGCAGGCAGGAATCCGCGGAGAAGCGTCTCGGTGGCGCGCGGCGACGCCTGCTCGCGCAGCTCCTTGACGAGGCTCCGACGAGCCTCCCTCAGTGTTGCAGGATCGCTCGAGAAAAGTGGTAGCCCGTCAGCCGCCGTGCGGCCAGAAAGTACCAGAACTCGATGCAGCGCATTGATCATTTGCGGCGGCAACCCTAGCGTGACCGTCTTGTCAGTGACCCCGACGAATTTGAAGGCGGCTTCATCTGGCGCAAAAAAATCGTCTGCGCGAGGGATCAACCCCGACCAAGAGGCGCTGTTGGTCGCGATGGCGAAGGGGGCATTGGACGTCGGGGGCTGGTCGCAAAAAGTTGCGCGCTCAAGGACGGCGTGACTCCGAGCCGTAAGCAAGCTACCCAGCAGCCCGACCGCAGCCTCGGCCCTTGGCAATTCCGTTGTGGTGTCAACGACGCTCAATAGGTAGTCGGTGATTTCGCCCGCTTCCGAAACGACGGGAGCGTAGTCGGATCCGATTTGGAGCCTAGCCGCCAACCGCAAGCGATGACCCGCCACGGCGGCGGCGCGGCTATCCTCGGCTGAAGGTCTCAGAAGGTCTCGTGCAGCTTTTGTGAGCCGCACGATTTCAGGCGGGCCCTCCACGGGAGCCCACTCGATCGTCGCCCCGTCTACGTTAACGTCAGGAGCCGACTCCGCTCTGCTTACGGCCGCTTCGAGCGGTGCGGCGATGGTGACAGAGTGTGCTTCGACGGACTCCGTGCGTTCGGCTTCATCTGAAATCTCCTGGGCACCACGAAACCTTTGCTTTGACTGCGACTCGGGAGCACGTATACCACCTCGAGGTGGGCTTGCCTCCAGCTCGGTAGGGGCGATCGTTCTGATGACGGGAGGTCGCGATTCCGTTGTTCGATCTAGGGCCCTTCGCAGGGACCGTACCGCCAGTTTCACAGTCCGTACCTTCTCTTCGCTGAATCCGGGGAGATCTAGTCTCTGCGGGCGTTCCCCGCGGAAAGCTCGACGGACCTCCTCGGAGATGTTCCCGTAGGCATCGCTTACCAACTTCCTATTTTTGATCGTGCTCCAGTACCAAGTGAGTCCGGCAATCTTGGTTGCTTGCTCCCCGGAGATCAAAGACGAGCCACGCGTCGCCAACACAAGCAATAGCGCCCGTAGCTCGCTGACCCCCACGGGCTCTTCGTCGCCGTGCGGCATTAGGCCGGCCCAGTAGGGATGCTCGGAAACTCCACCTGCTAGGCGATGCGCGTTCCGGGGTTGCCGCCCCAGCGCGTAGTTGCGCGATTCGTATTTTTCCGCGGCGCGGAGAAGCACGTCCTCTGGAATGTCAATCGTAGCCAGTAGGTCCGGCAAATCCTTGGCCAACTTCCGAAGCGCTTGGGCAACGAAGTCGCCACCAGCGTATCGATCACCATGCGCAAGTTGGCGAATCGGTGGGTTGAGGCTCGCGTCGAGCGTGTCGTCGTTGACGGCTGGCATCCTGGTCCTTAGGGTCTACTAGTAGATGACTATAGTTGCCATCTGAACAGGCTGCCTGCTTCTTTGCGTCCTAATAAGGCATGAAATTTAGCAACTATCAAATAGTTACGAATAAGTAACTATTTTCAACGATTAAAAACATATATGACCGCATACCGAAATCAAGCTACGAACTTGGGGGTCGGTGGTTCGAATCCATCCGGGCGCGCCAAACATAAGTTGTTGAAGGGTCAAGGCTTTCTAGCTTTGGCCCTTTTTCGTTGTGCCCTCCCCCAAACCTCCGCAGCATCAATGCGACGCTATGCCCCCCGCCACCATTGCTGATGACTGGCCCGGACGCAAACCCTGACCGCGCTCAGCTCGACGCACCCATTGACGCAGCGTATCGACCGTGCGCCCCCAGCTTCGGCGCGATCGACTCGATCACGACCCGCTGTGATCAGTGTTCGTGCTGATGCTCCAATACGCACCCGGGTCCGTACCCTCCGGCGAGTACCGCATCTTTTCCTTGCTCATGCTCCAATCCTCTCAAGCTTTGGAGCTTCCGAGAAAGTCGGGGCGGTTCAGCTTTTGCAGCACGAGATCATCTGGCGATATTATCGTAGCAATTTGCTACAGTTTACCAAGTGAAATTTGGAGAATGCGCCATGCCGGGTGCCAACAGCCCCATGCGGCTAGATGCAGAATTGACCGAAAGCGCTCGCTCGACTGGCCAGCGCATGAGTCGCAGCACGGCACAGCAGATCGCGCACTGGGCGCGGATCGGACGCGAGTTGGAGCGCGGCCCGAGCATTACTCTGGCGGATGTTCAGGCGGTGTTGGATGGTCAGAGCGAGTACGACTCACTCAACTTGCACGAGCAAGCCGTGGTCAGGGCCGAATGGGCGTCACGCATCGACCAGTCCCGCCGAGGGCTTCGCCTTGATCAGGTCCTCGCCGGCCAAGACCGTGAGGTGGTGGAGCTGGCAAGCGACGGGTCGGTGGCCGTGAAGGGCACAAGGGGCAAGGTCCGCAAGGCTTCCAAGCGCTGAACGTGCCGGTTCTTCATCTCCTTGCAGGGCCGAACGGCAGCGGAAAGACGACGTTCTACGAGCACGTGCTTGGACCGGTCACGCATCTGCCGTTCATCAACGCGGATGTCATCGCGCGGGAGCAATGGCCGGGCTCGGATCGGGACCGGTCCTACGACGCGGCCAAGGTCGCAGAAGAAAGACGAGCGTCGATGATTGCGCAGGGGCGATCGTTCATTGCCGAAACGGTGTTCAGCCACCCGTCGAAGCTCGACCTCATTCGTGATGCGAGGACCGCCGGCTACCACGTCACCGCACACGTCATGCTCGTCCCGCTGGCATTGTCGATGCGACGCGTCGAAGCGCGCGTCAAACATGGTGGTCATGATGTACCGCTCGACAAACAACGGGAGCGCTACGCCCGAGTTTGGTCGCTGCTTGCGGATGCTCTGAAGCTGGCGCACGAAGGTTTTGCCTATGACAACAGCTCGGCGCGGGCGGCTTATCGGGTGGTCGCACATCTCGAAGGCGGTCGTCTGCTTGGGACGCCCGAATGGCCGGACTGGAGCGAGCTTGGTGACTTTCTGCGTTGAGGGGTCACGCTACTTCCGCGTCCGCCACAAATCATTGGCGATTGACCAGGTCGGCGGATTCACTTTTCGCCCTCCTCCCGCCCTCAATAGGCATACACCAGCCGCACGGTGACGGGCTGATCGGGCTGCAGCACGAGTTCCGACGGCCCGACATAGTCGACGAATCGTCCGGCGGACCGATCAATCCGCAGTTGCGCACGCCCGCCGGAGATCAGCTTGTCGGATGAGGCTTCGATTTCGATCGTGGTCAGGGCCTCATCGCCGCCTTCGACCTTCCGCAGGTGGACGGTGCCGCTCCGAAGCGCCGACAGCGACACGAAGCGCGCCCGCAGGTCCTTGCCACGCTCCAGTTCGTCGAGATGCAGCAGCACATAGCGCTCCAGATCACCGTCGGCAAACAGGTTCTTGGAGTTGCGGATGTAGTCCTCGTGCGCACGTCCCACAGAGACGTTGTCGCTCCATAGCTTCAACACGTTGCCCTCGCCAAACGGGCGCAGGCCGCGGGTTTCTCCGCTGTCCGACATCGTCAGTTCGACTTCGGGCATGACCTCCTCGGTGGAGTACACGCTGCGACGCACGGCGACCATCGCGCCGTCCGGTGATCGATAGGTGGCGCTGCTGCCGGTCAGGCGGCCGCCGACGTCGGAGTAGGCGGCGTGTCGGGTATAAAGTTCGGTGCCCGTCTGCGGATCGTAGGCGATCGCGCTCAAGGGCAGATCCGCTTCGACCTGGGCCTGCAGGGGTTTGATCGCCGGGGTGGTGCAGGCCTGCAGCAGCAGTCCCACCACCAGGAGCGCGGTCCATCGCTTGACGTTCATTTGAGTCCGTGCGTTTGCGGGCCTGCGAGCATAGCTCAGTCAGAGAGTCCCTCAAGTACCCTGCAGTGCCTGCTTTCTCTGGATCTCGGCACTGACAAACTTGACCCAGTTGGCGGCCTGGTCTCCCTGTCCGGGATCGTCGGCGACGCTGGCGAAAGTGGATCGTGCGGTCTTGAGTTCGCCGGCGTTGTACAGCGCCGTGCCCAGCTGCATCTCGGATAGGTCGCAGCGTGGCGCCCCCTGGAAGGCGAAAACCCGGGCAAGCCCGGGCTTTCGTCACTGAAATCACGGCTGCCGTGCTTCAGCGCGGCGCCATGCGAATGGCACCGTCCAGACGCACGGACTCGCCGTTGAAGTACTGGTTGCGGACCATCTCCAGCACCAACGATGCGAACTCCGGCGGCAGGCCGAGGCGCTTCGGGTACGGCACGGATGCGGATAACGCGTTCAGCACTTCTTCCGGCGCGCCCATCAGCAAGGGCGTGTAGAACAGACCGGGCATGATGGTGTTGACGCGGATGCCCTCGCCGGAAAGGTCCCGCGCAATCGGCAGGGTCATGCCGACCACACCGGCCTTGGAGGCCGAGTAGGCCGCCTGCCCGATCTGCCCGTCCTGAGCGGCCACCGAACTGGTGTTGATGATGACGCCGCGGTCACCATCGTCCAGCGGCTCCAGGTCGAGCATGCCCTGGGCCGACTTGGCGATGCAGTTGAAGGTTCCCAGCAGATTGACCCTGAGCACGCGTTCGAAGTCCGCCAGCGGGAAATGCTTGGTGCCGCCGGTTTTCTTGTCGCGGCCGGCGGTCTTGATGGCGTTACCGATTCCCGCGCAGTTGACGAGAATCCGCTCCTGGCCATTGGCCGCGCGCGCCTTGGCGAAGCCGGCTGCGGCATCGGCGTCATCGGTGACGTTGACCTTGCAGAACACGCCGCCCAGCTCGTTCGCCAGCGCCGTGCCCTTGTCCTCGTTCATGTCGAACAGCGCGACCTTGACGCCGTGACTGGCCAGGGCGCGCGCGGTGGCTTCACCGAGGCCCGAGGCGCCACCGGTAATGATTGCGGAGATGCCTGAATTGAGTTCCATTGGTCTTCCTCGCTATTGCTGCGGAGAGACGACGGGCACTGCGCCCGCCTTCGCGTTGTTATCGAATGATTCGCGACGCCCTAGTCCAGGCGCTCCACGATCGTCACATTGGCCAGACCGCCGCCCTCACACATCGTCTGCAGGCCGTAACGCTGTCCACGGTCCTTGAGCGCGTAGAGCAGCGTGGTCATCAGCTTGGTTCCCGAACCGCCCAGCGGGTGGCCCAGCGCAATCGCGCCGCCATGCACATTGAGTCGCGACGGGTCGGCGCCCGTGACCTGCAACCACGCCAGCGGCACCGGCGAAAAGGCTTCGTTGACTTCGAACAGGCCGATGTCGTCGATCTTCATCCCGGCCTTCTTCAGCGCCCGCTCGGTCGCCGGAATCGGCGCCTCCAGCATGATCACCGGATCGTGTCCGATGACCGTCATCTGGTGGATGCGCGCCAGCGGCTTGACGCCCAGGGCCTTGAGGCCGCGTTCGTTGACCACCATCACGCCCGAGGCGCCATCGCAGATCTGGCTGGCGGAAGCAGCGGTGATTCGCCCGCCCTCGGCCAGCAGCTTGACGCCCTGAATGCTCTCCAGCGTCGCGTCGAAGCGAATGCCTTCGTCAACGGTGTGCATTTCGCCCGACTCGCTGCCATCGGACAGGCGCGCCTTGACCGGCACGATTTCGTCCTTGAATTTGCCGGCATTGGTCGCGGCAATCGCCAGCTTGTGGCTGTGCAGCGCGAATTCGTCGAGCTGCAGCTTGTCCAATTGGTACTTGCGGGCAACGGCTTCCGCGCCGCTGAACTGGCTGAACTCGACACCGGGATAGCGCGTCTGGATCGCCGGGCTCATGTACTGCCCGAATCCATTCTTGAGCGGCAGACTGTGCGGCAGCATCATCGGAACGCGGCTCATGCTTTCCACACCGCCGGCGATCACTACGTCCATCGCCCCGGACATCACCGCCTGCGCCGCGAAATGCAGGGCCTGCTGCGACGAACCGCACTGGCGATCCACGGATGTGGCCGGCACGCTCTCGGGCAGGCTGGACGCCAGCACGGCGTTGCGCGCGATGTTGGTGGACTGTTCACCGACCTGGCCGACACAACCCATGATGACGTCCTCGACCAGCGCCGGATCGGCGCCGCTGCGTTCCACCAGCGCGTCGAGAACCTGCGCCGCGAGGTCGGCGGGGTGCCAGCCGGACAGTCGGCCGCCACGGCGACCGCCGGCGGTACGGGCGGCGGCAACGATGAATGCTTCGGTCATGATGATTCCTCCGGAAATATGAATGGTGCTGATTGTCGGACTGGGCCAGCCGGGACAGCGAATCGGCTGGGCATCCGAATAGAGCGCCGACGGCCACGGGCCATCGGGTCATACGAAAGTCGGGCGGTTCGGCGAGCGCTCATTGCGAGGTCCATGCGAGACATCAGGGCCCCAGGCGCGAAGCGCTGGCCGCACAACGCGGCGTGCGCACGTGGTCATAAATGAATGCTTCCATCTCGCTCTCCTGAACGATGATCGGTGTCACGGCGGTCCGAATGGGCGCGCCTACAATTTACTTGTTAGCGACTAGCAACTTTACAGGTGATGCCAAATCACTGCCAAATCCCGGCTTCGGCAAATTGCATGATTGGCCCGGCTGCGACGCGCTGTCAGCTCGGCCCGGCCAGCGCCCGTCGGACCTCGCGGCCCAATAGCTGATGCAGTTCGCGTATCGGCATACCGGGATTGACCAGCCAGCGATAGATCAAACCATCAACCGCCGAACAGAACATTTCCGCCGCCAGGCTGGCGTCGACATGCGCGTCGACGGTGCCGTGCGTCTGACCGGCCTCGATCCAGCGCTGCACGTCGCGGCGCTGGGCCAGATGCGCCTTGGCGACATTCGCCCGATACTCGGCACCGGGGTCGATACTGAAATAGCGCAGCAGGTACATGGCGCGAATCTCGTCGGGCGCATCCGCGATGAAGCCGTAAAGCCCATCGACGGCGCTGCACAGGGCTTCGACGCCGGTCAGATCGCCGACCGCGAGCTTAACCCGTGCTATCCAGTCTTCCACCACCGTGTCGTGAACGTACGCAAGCAAGCGCGCCTTGCTGCCAAAACGATGAGTCACCAAGCCCCGGGAATAGCCTGCACGCTCCCCGATCGCCGCCAGCGTGGTGCCTTTGAGGCCGCTTTCCACGATCAGGCCGATGGCCGCTTCCACCATCAACCGATCCGACAGCGCGGTGCGCTGTTCCTGGGTTCGGCGGATGGGAGCAGGATTGGCTTTCATGGCTTCATATTTACTTGCTGTCGACAAGCAACTTATACTCAGGCCCAGTGCCCGTCAACTTGAAGCTTCGATCGGCGTGGTCGCCTTCATGGCGTCGCCGCTTCACAGGCACCGAGCACGCCCCCCCCCTCGGCGCAGAGCGCCCTAAGGAATCACATCAAGCCGTGACAGCATGCCGGCAGCGCTTTGCGCATAATCTTTCTGCAAATGACTGAAATTCGTAGCCTGCTTAGTCCGTTCGGGCTGGTAGCTGTGGCATACCGCCGCCATGCCGATCGATTCCGCGGTTGGATACTGACTCATATCGATCAACCGCCCCGTGGACACCATGAGCGCGCGGCGCAGTACAGTGGCGTACTCCGATTCCTGCTCTGGTAAGGCCTGCGTCCACTCGCGAAAACCGCGCTGCAGTGATTGCCCTGCGTACTTGGGAGGACCCGTGATCCGCTGGTTCTGGCATACCCAGCGCAGCACCTCGCCGCCGTCACGGAACAGCACGGCAGTCGATGGTCCAAGCAAGGACGGCCGACCGCGCACTTCGTCCCAGGCCAGGATCTCCGGATCTTCCACCAAAGCTTCGTATCGACGGTGCTTGCGCTGCGATGCGGCGTGCGCCAGCGTCAGGCCTGCAAGGTCGAACAGGTGAGTACACTGCAACCGCATTTCCAGCACGCGGCCAATGTCCGAGGCTCGACTCAACAAGCGCTGGCCAATCAGCGCACGCACCGGTTCCACCGCTCCAGAGCAGGTGCTCCACGGATAGCGCAACGTCACCGCACGTACATCCGTTACCCGATTGCCATCGTGTTGCAGACTCATGCCGAAGTGATGAAAGTCGTCTTCGAGCCAGCCGACAACGGTATCGGCACGCTCGCACCGCAGATCAATCAGGCGGCGCAGTCGGCCTGGCTCTCGCGACACTGGCTTTTGAGCCGTCACGCGCCACCCAATCGCTCGCGCAGTTCGTTCTTGAGGATTTTGTTCAAGGTCTCGTTGCGTGGCATGCGCTCCACGATTTCGAGTTGCTCCGGAAACTTCTGCCGCATCAGACCGGCCTCCGCCAGATGATCGGTCATCTGCTGAAAACTGAAATCCGCCATTCCGCCGGCGAGTTCAACCACGGCGCAGACTCGTTCGCCGCGTTCCGCATCCGGCAGCCCGACTACCGCGACGGCACCAACAGTCGGATGAGCAGAGAGAATATCTTCCAGTTCACGCGCCGAGATGTTTTCGCCTTTACGGACGATCACATCCTTGATGCGACCTGTCAGCGAGAGCCGGCGGTCGTCTCTGAGCACACCGAGATCACCGGTGCAAAAAAATCCTTCCTCGTCGAACGCAGCGGCATTGAGCGTCGGATCGGCGTACCCCTTGAATATGCCGGGTCCGCGAATGCGGATTTCACCTTCGACACCATTACGAACCGTCATTCCGTCCCGGTCGACAATGCGCAGCTCCACATCCGGCTGTGCAACCCCATCGGTATAAGCGAGCTGTTGGTCGTCAGAGTCCACGGGGGCGATCGTGACACAAGGACATTCGGTCATACCGTAGGTGTGGCAGATGCTCACACCAAGTTCACGCTTGGCGCGGTAGTACAGCTCAGGCGGCTTCGGCGCGCCCCCGCCGCCCAATACCCGCAAGCTCGGCATTAGCCGGGTCTGTGGCTGCAGGGCCTGAGCATTGACGAGTGTCTGATAGTGCGCGGTGCTGCCGCCACAGGCGGTCACGTCCAGCCAACGGAAAAGCGCGACAGCCTCGTCCTGCACGAAGCGCTGCATCAATAGCGCGGATGCGCCGGATATCAGCAACTCGGCCAGATACATCGCGCCACCGACATGGGCGATCGGAAATGCCAGCGCGCCAACGTCGGCTGGCGTCAGAGCATAGCTTTGCGCCAGCCCCCTGCCCGCGCTGATCACCGATAGGTCGGCGTGCATGGCCCCTTTGGGATCGGCCGTGGTCCCCGAGGTATAGAAAACCCAACGGACGTCGTGCTCGCCCGCCTGCACTGCCGGCAGCGAGCCGATATCGCCTTGCGGCAGGGCTTCCTCGTCCAGCACCAACAGCCGGGGAGCGCCCGCCATATCCGCGATGAGGCGGCACGCCATTTCGGCACTATCGTGATCACCGATGTGCTGCGGCACGATAAAGAACGACGAGCCGCTCTGGCGCAGCACCGTACTGACCTCGCGTTCCCGGTAAAGATGGATGATCGGATTCTGCACTGCGGCCAGACGTGCCAGCGCACCGATCAACAGGGCCGCCGCCCGGCCCGTCGGGAACTGCCAGGTGACCCAGCTTCCCGCCCGAATGCCCTGGCCGTATAGCGCCGCGGCAAGTCGCTCGGCCATGACGGCGTACTCGACAAAGCTGGTGCGCCGCCCGGAGGGTTCGATCAGCATCGGCGCATCCGGCGTCAGCTCTGCCCGACTCCGAATCAGGCCCCAATAGCTGCTCGCCTCCGGGATATCCCAACTCATCACTTCACTCATGCGAGCAAGGCGTTGATGCTACTTACCAGCGCCAGCGGTTGCGAGACCATCACATGATGGTAGCCGTCGGGAATCAGGATCGGTCCTCGAACCTCACGGAACAGTGCCGCCATCCGCTCCGCCATTTCGGCAGGGACGACCGCACTGTGTTCACCCCGTATCACGTCGATTGGACGCTGGATTCCGGAAAACGTACGCGCTTCATCGTCCTCCATGATCACGACCGGCAGGTCACGATCGAACTTCCAGGTCCAGCCGCCCTCGACCTCGCGCAGCGAATGTGCGGCGATGTAGTCGATCACGTAAGACTGCGTCACCGGCTGTGGTGGCATCAGCCGGAATCGCTGCAGGGCGGCGGCGCGATCCGCATACGGCGCCTTCGCCCGCGGTGGGGACGGCGACGCGAAGCTCTTGTCGCCGAAGCGCATGTAGCTGTCGACGATGATCAGGTGACGGAACAGCTGTGGCGCATCGCTGCACGCACGCATCACGCGGGCCCCACCGAGGCTGTGGCCCACCGCGATCACCGGGCCGATCCCGGCGTGCTCGATGACTCCGTTGATGTCGTTGGCGAACGTCATCGCGTCATAGTGAGCGCGATGGCCGCTATCACCCATACCGGACAGATCCAGCGCAACGACCCGATAGCGATCCACAAAAAATGGCGCGATGAAATCCCACCAGCGCGCGTGGCCGCGATAACCGTGCACGAACAGCAGAGCCGGCTTGTCGGTATCAGCCAGGTTCCATGACAGGTAGTGGACCGGCACTCCGTCGATGTCCACGAAATTCGAATGCCCGATGTTCGCAACCGCCAGGCGGAACCAGTCCGGCACAGTGTTGGTCGTCATCGCGCGTCCGCTTGCCGCCGCTCACCAGCGAAGACGATGCCGCGGTCGATGAGACTAGCGATCTCGGTCTCGCCGAATCCGCATTCCCGAAGAACTTCGAAACTATGCTGACCGAGTAGTGGTGGCGCACGGTGCAACCGCAGCCTGGCTTGATCGCCGAAGCTCCAGACCGCGCCAGGTAGCTCCAGATAGCCATAGCTCGGATGCGGGTAGCACACCGACAGACCCAGCCGGCGATTGTCTTCGTCGCCGAGGAACGCGTCCTGCTGAGCCAGCTTGACCCGCACCGCAGGCACCGCGGCGCGCTCGGCGATCGCCAGCGCCGACTCGACATCGAGCTTGACGATCGCGATTTCCAGCGCAGTGACGTCACTCGCACGAAAGTTCGCCAGCATCCGGCGCTCCGCGTCATCAGCGTTGTCATCGACCACGATCCACCCGTCCGCACATTGGTAGAGCCGCTGTGCCGACGACACACCGAATTGCTGAGAATCGAGCCGGGGATACGGCAGCAGCGTACCGTCGCTTGCCCGCGCCGTGTCGAAGGAAAACAGGCTGGCGCCCAGAAGAGACGCCGCGACGAACTGGCCGCTTCCAGTGCGCTGTCGTTGCAGCAGCGCCAGCAGGGTGACCGTCAGAGAGTTCATCGACGACAGATGGTCCATCATGCCGAAGCGATGCCACATCGGCGGATTTCCGGTACCGGCCCCTTCGTACTCCCAACCCGCGGCGGCCTGGAACAACTGGTCGTACCCTGGCCAGTCCTTGCGCTCACCATGGCGGCCATAGGAGCTGACGTGCGAGTAGATCAGATTTGGATTGATCGCCTTCAGCGTTTCGTAGCCGATGCCGAGCTTCTCGGCCACCGGCAAACGCAAATTGTGATGCACGATGTCCGCGTCCCGAACCAGGCGCTCGACGATGTCCCGCGAGCCCGGGTCTTTGAGCTGTAGCCCCAGCGCCCGCTTGCCGCGCTGGCAGCCGTTGAAGGCCCACGCCACCGGACGCATCGGGTCGCCGGTCGGCATTTCCACTTTGACCACGTCGGCTCCGAGGTCGGCCAACAGCATCGCGGTCAGCGGACCGGCCAGAAAATTGCCGAAGTCGACGACCTTGATCCCGGACAGGGGTTGATCCGGCTTGTGGCTCGCTGGGGGCGCTTCGCGAGGCGGCCAACTCGGTGCCGAACTGGCGATGCGAGGCCGCGGCGGTGGATTGATATGCAGCGGCACACCGGGCTGCAGCACGCAGCCGTACTCCGAGGTGTCGACCTCGGCTACATAGCCGTTCGCCCGTGCCTGCGGGTCGTCGTAGAGTTCGCCCAGCCGGCCGACCGCCTGTGCAGGCACGTCGTGCTGCCACAAATGCTCCAGCCATTCGGACCGCGGCCGGGTCTTGAAGATTGCCTTGACCGCCCCCCACTCCGCCATGAACGGAATCGGAACATCAGCAAGCTCCGCCAAGGCCGCAGCTCGCGCCTCCGGCGTCAGCGCATCGATGCCGGCACGCATCAGCGGTGCCGTGTTGGGTTGCCCCATCACGTGTATCCACTGTCCATCGCCGCATTCGAACAAGGTCACCGGATGATCCTTGGCCCAGCCAACCATGCCCGGGCCGCTGCGCTCGGTGCGGTACCACAGCATCATCTGTGGAATCAGCGCCCCTTGAATCAAGCTGGTTCGTACCGGCCCCACGCCCTGCCGCTTCTCGCGCATCAGCAGGCGTGCGATCGTGCCGGATGCCGCCAGACCCGCCGCATGCCAGCTTCCGAGCGGAAAGCGCAGGTAGACCGGTCCGTCGCGACCAATCGCGGCCTGCTCGTCAAAGATGCCTGCCTCGCCCAGCACCAGGGCTTCACTGACCGGACGATCCGCCTTCGGGTGACCCGCGGGCCATCCCGTCACCGAACTGGCGATCAAGGCCGGGTAGCGTGCCGCCAGCGTGGCCTCATCGAGTTCCAGCAGCCGGGCTTCCGACGGCGTCAGGTCGTGCAGCAGCACATCGGTGCCGGCGAGCAACTCGGCGAAACGCGCGCGATCCGCTGCCTCCAGCAAATCCAGAGACTCCGCCGATTTGCTGCGGTCCCACATCGAGCGCTGAACCGGGCTCAAGCGCGACGGTCGACCCTTCAGGCTCAACTTGACCACCTCGGCTCCGCATTCGGCCAGCACCATTGCCGCGACCGATGCGGCCTGGCCTGTCGCCAAGTCAATGACTCGATAACCGTGCAACGCACCCTCTGCGAGCGGCGAGTCATTGCCTGGATGCGCCTGCTCTTCGCGGTCGTCCATGCGATCTTCTCCTCCAACGTGTTATGGCGCCGCAAGCCATGGATACGCCGGCCTGCGGTATCGATTATAACTAACTTACTTTCAGTTATTTGCCATGTCCAGCCGGTATTTGAACGGCCGTCCGGTAATGAAACGCGACGGTGAAGACCGATATCGAATGCTGCATCGCAGCGATCAATCACCTTGTAGGTATAGGCCGTTGTTGCCATCCGCAGTGGCATCTCCGCCCCCTTGACGCTGCGCGCTCTCGGCCACTAAAGTGCGAACTAACAAATCGGCAGTTTTCACGCTGAGGTGAGCACTGACCGTCAGCGCGGAAACGCCCACACAATGATGTTGAACCCGTATCGAGGAGAAGCGGCATGGAGATGAACGATCTAATTCTTTTGAGCGTCGACGATCATGTGATCGAGCCGCCGAATCTCTTCGACAAGCACCTGCCCGCCAAGTATCGCGACCAAGCGCCGATGATGAAGTCGATGCCCAACGGTTCCGATTGCTGGATTTACGATGACAAGGTCTTGCCGAACATCGCGCTCAACGCCGTGGTCGGTCGCCCGCCGGAAGAGTACGGTGTCGAACCGACGGCCTACGCGCAGTTGCGCAAAGGCTCGTACGACATCAAGGCGCGCATCGACGACATGAACGTCAATGGCGTACTCAGTGCGATCAACTTTCCGACGTTCCCGCAGTTCGCCGGCACCCTGTTCATCGGCTCCAAGGACCCGACCGCCGCCAAGGCGGTCGTCTCGGCGTACAACGACTGGCACGTCCACGAATGGGCCGGTGAGGCGCCGGGCCGCATCATTCCGATCGGCATTCTGCCGCTATGGGACATTGATGCCTGTGTCGAGGAAGCCAAGCGACTTGCCAAGCTGGGCGTACACACGATCACCTTCCCCGACGTGCCGGCGAAGAAAGGCCTGCCGAGCATTCATACCGACCATTGGGATCCGTTGTGGAAGGTGATGTCCGACAACAAGATGGTGATCAGCACGCACATCGGTTCCGGTATGAGCGCGCCGTACATTTCACCGGAATCGCCGATCGACTCGTGGATCATCACGATGCCGATGTCGATTGCCAACGCGACTGCAGATTGGCTGTTCTCACCGGTCTTCATCAAGTTCCCGGAGCTCAAGATCGCGCTCTCCGAGGGCGGCATCGGCTGGATTCCGTACTTCCTGGAACGTTCCGACTTTACGTTCAAGCATCACAACGCATGGACCAATTCGAACTTCGGCGGCATGCTGCCGAGCGACCTGTTCTTCCGGAACTTCATCACCTGTTTCATTGACGACGCGTTCGGCCTGCAAAGCCTCGACTTCCTGAATGCCGACATGGTCACCTGGGAGTGCGACTATCCGCATTCCGACACGGTCTGGCCCTACTGTCCTGAAGAACTGTGGAAGTCGATCAAGCATCTGCCGAAAGAGACCATCGACAAGATCACGCACCTCAACACGATGCGCGAATTTTCGTTCGACCCGATCTCGATTCTCGGTCGCGAGAACTGCACGGTGGGCGCACTCCGCGCACAGGCGACGCATGTCGACACCGTGCTGCGCTCCGGGCTCGGCGGCATGAATCCATCGAAGGGCGACGGCCGCCCCGTCACGTCCGGCGAAGTCATGAAGATGTTCGCGGTCTGATTCGTCGCGTTAGCAGGCCTTGCCCGCAAAAATGGGCGAGGCCCCATTAAGGAACGACGCGATGTCCAGCGAAATATTGGAACGCCGAGCGGTCATTTCCGGAATCGGCCAGTCAGCGACTGGCCGGCGCTTGGGTCGTACACCACTGAGCTTGACGCTCGAGGCGATTCTGGCCGCACTTGACGACGCCGGCCTCGACCGCAGCGATATCGACGGTCTCGCCTGCTGGCCCGGCTACAAGGAAGACCCCGTCGGCTATTCGTCGGTGCATATGACCGACGTCAAGGAAGCGATGCGCTTCGAGCTCAACTGGTACAGCGCCGGCTCCGAGGGGCCTCAGATGGCCTCGATCATCAACGCCTGCATGGCGGTGGCGAGCGGTCAGGCCAGACATGTGCTGTGTTATCGCACGGTCAATGAATCCAGCGCCGCGGCGGCCGCCAGCGGCACGCATTCGAGTCTGGTCGGCGCCGCTTCCGAACGCGTGTCCGGATTCGGCATCTGGCAATCGCCGTTCGGGGCATTTTCCGCATCGAACTGGGTGGGCCTGATCGCATCGCGCTACTTCCACGAGTTCGGCGCCACGCGGGAACAGCTCGCCCAGATTGCCCTGACCTCGCGCCGCAATGCCGCGCTGAATCCGCTCGGCATCTATCGCGAGCCGCTGTCGATGGATCAGTACATGGGCTCGCGCATCATTTCGACGCCGCTATGCCTGTACGACTGCGACATCCCGGTCGACGGTTCCGCCGTGGTGATCGTGTCGCATCGCGACTTCGCGCGTGACCTGAAATCGAAGCCGATCGGATTCGAGGCGATATGCGGCCCGCTGTATGGCCGAGACACCTGGGACCAGCAGTCGGACCTGACGCGCTTCGCCGCCGACGATGCGGGAAAGCGTCTTTGGAGTCGCACCGACCTGAAGCCCGGGGACGTTGACGTGGCCGAACTGTATGACGGCTTCAGCTTCCTGAGCCTGCTATGGCTGGAAGCGATGGGCTTCTGCGGACGTGGAGAAGCCGCGTCTTTCATCGAGGGCGGCCACCGCATCGCGCTCGACGGTGAACTGCCGATCGCCACCGGCGGTGGCCAGTTGTCGTCCGGCAGGCTGCACGGCCTCGGTCATGTGCTGGAAGCCGTCACGCAGCTGCGCGGCCTCGGCGGTGAGCGCCAGGTGCCGAACGACCCTTCGGTGGCAGCGGTGACGATGGGAGGCGGGCCGATCGCATCCGCCGCGCTGCTCGTCCGTCTGTAAATGGCATCACACAAGCAAACTTGATGATCCGGATGCGTGCGGCATAGCGCTCCGTATCCCAGAAAGGAAGGGTAATGGGCAACGAGAACATGATCCCGACGCCGCCGATCGCGGAGCCGGTGGCGGTCGAGAAAAAGGCGCAGGCCTCGTCCTGGTGGACGCTGACGGTGCTGACCCTGATCAGCTCCTGTCACTTTCTGGACCGCACCGTGGTGTCGATCGTGGTCGAGCCCATCCGCGAGGAATTCGGCCTCAGCGATCAACAAATCGGACTGCTGACCGGACTGGCCTATGGCCTGATGTTCGCGCTCGCCTGCCTGCCCCTGGGCACGCTGGTGGACAGGGTCAACCGCCGCAACCTGCTCGCCGGTGTCGTACTGGTGTGGAGCGGATTCACGGCGCTCGCGGGCTTCGCCAACAGCTTCGTACACCTGGTGCTCGCACGCATGGGTGTTGGTGCCGCCGAGGCCGGCGGTTCACCCAACAGCATGTCGATCATTTCCGATCTGTTCCCGCCCAAGCAGCGCTCCACCGCGATCGGGATATTCTTCACAAGTACCGCAATCGGTGGCGCCATGAGCGCCCTGATCGGCACCCACGTCGCGGCGGTCCATGGCTGGCGCGCCGCATTCATGATCGCCGGTGTTCCCGGCTTTCTGTTTGCGATGTTGTTGCTGTTCACGGTCAAGGAGCCCAAGCGCGGCGGCATGGACCCGATCACGGTCAGCACCGGCCCGACTCCGAAGATCGGCGAGACGCTTCGCTTCCTGATCAGTCAGCGCGCGATGATCCACCTGTTCATCGGCATGTCGCTGGCAATAGGCGCGCTGTCCGCGAACGGCGCCTGGCTGGTGGCATTTTTGATGCGCATCCACGAGCTGGACATCAAGCAGGCCGCGGTGATCACCGGCATCACCTTTGGTGCGTTCTCGTCCTTGGGGTCCCTGCTCGGCGGATTGATCAGCGACCGTCTCAGTCGCAATGCCGGACACCGCCGTGCCGGGTTTTCGGCGGTTGCTTCACTGATCGCCGTACCGCTGATTCTGGGGGCAACACTGACCCAGAATTCCACCGTCGCAACGGTGCTGTTTTTCGGTGTCGCTGCGGCGATCTTTGCGACGATTCCGCCGGCCTTCGCCAGTGTCGTCGGGCTCGCCAAGCCGCGCATGCGCGGCATCACGCTGGCTTCGATCCAGGTCGTCACCAACCTGATCGGCTACGGGGTCGCGCCCTTTCTGGTGGGCGTTCTCAGCGACGGCTTCGGCGGTCCCGAGTCATTGCGCTATGCCCTGGTCACATTGCTGAGCGTGGCGATGGGCTGGGCGATGATTCACTTCTTCCTGGCGTCGCGCAGCTACAATCGTGACGCATTGCGCGCCATCGAAACCTGAGCTTCCGATCGGATTGCGCCCCGCGCGCGGGGCGCCTCGCTCGAAATTCGTTTGCGGAACCCGGTCACGCCATGTCGGCCGCGGCGCGGCACGCCTGTTTGTCAAGATGACCGCGGATATCCGGCCTCGCGACGCGGTGTTTGGACGCGGTGTTTGTTTGTCGTCCGAAGAAAATAGAATGTGCTGACACGAACGAATCGATCCGACGAATGAGCTCCGTTCCCCGCAGCGCAAAAGACCGAACGATGCTCGCCGCATCACAGGGCGCGATCCGCCTGTTCATCGACAGCGATTCCACCGAGTTCACGGTCAAGGAAATTGCCGAACATGTCGGCATTTCGGAGCGCTCCTTCTATCGCTACTTCCCGACCAAGGAAGAGGTGATCATACCGGCGGTGATCGAGGCCATGCGGCGCGGCGCGGCGGCAATGGCCCAGCGCCCGACGACGGAGACCATTCAGGAGTCGATCGTCGCTGCGTTTACCGAATCCTGGTTCGTGGTGCCCATCGAGCGCGGCTGGAAAATGTTCCGCATCCTCAACGCGACCGACAGTTTTCGCGCCGTCTGGCTGCAAACGACGCGTTCCGCCGAACGGCAATGGGCGACGCTGATCGCGCAGCGCCTCGGCATCGAGGCCGACTCGCGCCAAGCGACCATCGCTGGCGCCAGCGTGGCTGCGGCAGCCCGGCTGTCGCTTGAATCGTCCAACAACCAGAAGGATCACGAAAACGCCAGCAAAATCCTGGGGGATTATCTGCGCCTGCTCGGCCCACAGTTGTTTTCCCGGCCTCGCCACGCGTAATCCCTTACTCGATCACGGCAACTGAGCAATGGCGACGGTCTTCGGCCGGACAAATTCCTCGATACCGGCGCGGCCCCCTTCACGCCCGAAACCGCTCTCGCCGAGCCCACCGAACGGTGCATTCGGTGGTAGTCGCCCCGATCCATTGACGTAGACAGAGCCCGCCTTCAACAAATCCGCCATGCGATGTGTGCGCGTCAGATCACGCGTATGCAAGTACGCAGCCAGGCCATAGACCGTGTTGTTGGCGATCTCGATCGCCTGCGGTTCGGTTTCGAACCTGATCACCGACAACACCGGCCCGAAGATTTCCTGCTGAGCCAGCTCGGACATCGGATCGACGTCTGCGAAGATCGTCGGTTCGACGAAGAATCCGGAGCGGCATTCCCCGCCCATTCGCTGGCCGCCACTGACCAGACGTCCGGCATTGTGCGCCCGAGCCCGCTCGATGATGCCGAGAATTCGTTCGCAGGAAGCCTCGCTGATCACCGGCCCGAACAACACCTGCTCGGACGAGGGATCGCCGCAAGGGATGGCTCGCGCGGCTGCGACCAGCCTTTCGACGAACTCGTCGTAGATCCTTGCCTGTACCAGCACTCGCGAACCCATGATGCAGGCTTGTCCCGCGAGCGCACACAAACCCATCGTGACGGAATTCATCACCGCTGCGTCCAAATCGGCGTCCTCGAACACGATGCAGGCGGACTTTCCGCCCAGCTCCATCACCGATGGCTTCAGATGCTCCGCACAGGCCAGCATGATTTTGCGTGCAGTCGCCGGGCCGCCCGTGAACGAAATTTTCTCGACATGGCGATTCACCACCAGCGCGTGACCGGCCGCCGCCGTGCCCGGTACCACATTGATCACGCCCGAGGGGATGCCGGCCTCCAGCGCCAGGCGGGCAAACAATTCAGCCGTAAACGGCGTGTACTCGGAGGGCTTGACCACGGCCGTGTTGCCGACGATCAGCGCCGGCGCCAACTTCATGCACAGCGACAGCAGCGGAACGTTCCAGGTGACGATCACGCCGATGACGCCATAGGGCTCGGGCTGCGAATACGTGAAATCCTGCCCCTGAACAAACGATCCGCTCACCGAGCCTTCGAGCTTGTCAGCCCAGCCAGCGTAGTAGTGCAACCATTCCTGCGACTGCGTCACCAGAGCATCTGCAATGCGCAGCGGCGTCGCATTTTCCAGAGCGGCGATGCGCTTGAGTTCAGCACGATTCAGCTCGATGCGCTGCGCCAGCCGAATCAGAGCATCACGGCGCGCTGCCGGCCTCCAACGGCGCCACTCCACGAATGCGCTGGCCGCGGCGGATGCGGCCGCATCGATCTCGGCCGGGCCGGCCAGCGGCACGGTCGCCTGCACCTTTGCGGTCGCCGGATTCACGTGTTCGAAAACGCCGCCGGACCCCTCGCGCCTCAACTCCGCTCCAATCCGCAGTACGACCTGCGGCAACACGGCAGCCAACCCTTCCATTGCGCACCTCATAGAATTATTGAAGATCGACGGAACCTCGCATTGACCGCCGCCTGGCGTCATTCACTGGCGGCAAACCAAACTGGCAGTTTCCGCCAAACAGGCTAGCAGCTTGCGAAATAGCTGTCGATGTGTCAGTTTTTACCTTCTGGATTGGCGTAAGCAATCATCGCCGCCGTTGTCGTCGTACCCAAGATAAGAGGAGCTTTGATGAACGCGAATACTCGGCTGCTACCCACCGAGCAACAGGTGTTTCCGTCGTGGGCCGCCGGAGAGCAGGACACGATCAACGCCATTCTTCGCAGAGCGGCACAGCAGTTCGGCGACAAGCCCTTTCTCGACGATATGGGCGAGACCTACAGCTTCTCCGACCTGAACCGGCGCGCCTGCCAGCTCGCCAACGGCCTGCGTGCCCTCGGTGTCGCCAAGGGCCATACCGTCGTCACCTTGCTCGACAATCACGCCGACACCGCGCTGATCATGTTCGCGATCACCAAGCTGGGCGCGATCAGCGTACCGGTCAACACCGCATACAAGGGCGAGTTCCTGAGGCATCAGCTCGCCGATGCCGGTGCCGCAGTGGTAATCGCCGAAAGCGACTACGCCGAACGTGTCGCTGCAATCTCCGAAGGCGTGCCCGAAGTCACTACTCTGGTCTACCGCGGCGAACAGCCGGCCCTACCGGCCTTGAGCTGGCACGTGCAGCCCTGGACGCAACTCTACAGCGAAGACGCCAGCGACCCTGAGGTCGACGTGCTGCCGGGCGACCTGGCGATGCTGATCTACACCGGAGGCACCACCGGACCGTCGAAGGGCTGCATGGTCAGCCACAACTACGCGACCAACCTCGCTCGCCAGATGCTGGTCGTCACAGGCCGCGGCCCGCGGACGACGACATGGACGCCGCTGCCGATGTTCCATTTCAACGCCGTCAGCGCGACGCTGCTACCGAACCTGATGGTCGGTGCGCGTGTGGCATTGTTCCCACGCTTCTCGGTATCCAACTTCTGGCCGGAGATCGAGCGCACCGGCGCCACCGAAGTGATGTTGCTGGCGTCGATGTTCCCGTTGCTGGCGCAGGCGCCAGACAATGACGCCATGAAGCGCTGCTACGGGCAGATCGAAGCCGCGGTCGGCGCACCGTTCCCGCCCGAGATCCAGAAGCAGTGGAAGGAGCGCTTCGGCGTCAAGCGCACCATCATCAGCGGCTTCGGCCTGACCGAATGCGCGCTGGTGACGGTACAGCCGCTGGGCGTACCGGCGGCGCCGGGTTCGTCCGGGATGCGCTGCGACGACTACGACGTCCGCATCGTCGACGACCACGATGTCGAGCTGCCTGCCGGGGTCTCCGGCGAGATCATCGTCCGGCCGCGCAAACCCAATGTGATGTTCGAGGGCTATTGGCGACGCGCCGAAGACACGCTCAAAGTCATGCGCAACATGTGGTTTCACACCGGCGATATCGGCATGTTTGACGAGGACGGCTACTTTTACTTCGTCGATCGCAAGAAGGACTACCTGCGTCGCCGCGGCGAGAACATTTCCAGCTTCGAAGTCGAAAACACGTTCCGCAGCCATGAGGCCATCGAAGACATCGCGGCACACGCGGTGCGCTCCGAGCTTGGCGAGGACGAGCTGAAAGTCACGATCGTGCTACGCCCGGGCGCCCAATTGCGTGAAGAAGAACTGTTCCACTGGTCCGTGGACCGGCTACCCTACTTCGCAACGCCGCGCTATATCGAGTTCCGTTCGATGCTGCCGCGAAGCCCGGTCGGCCGCGTACTCAAGTACACGCTGCGCGACGAAGGTGTGACGCCGGCGACCTGGGACCAGGACAAGGCCGGCGTCAAAATCAAGAAGCGCTGAATCGCCTCAACCGGATAAGCGCCGCATACCGGCGGGTATCCGAGGGGTTCGGACCCCGCAACGTACGAAATGTCCCCTCAGGCTGGCGTCCGTGCCGCCTGAGGGTCCTGGGCCAGACTCGGTGCAACGCCAAGCCGGTAGGTCAACCATCCGCCGAGCCCGAACAAGCCCATCACCGCCGTAAGTGGCAGTGCCGTATCCGAATGTACGGCACTGACGATGATGCCGGCGATCGTGCCGATCAGAAATTGCAGCGTGCCGATCAGGGCCGACGCCGCGCCAGCGCGGTGCCCCTGCTCCGCCATGCCCAGCGCCATTGCATTCGGGCCGATGAAGCCCAGCGTCGACACGAAGCTGAACAACGACAGCATGAACAGCGGCAGTGAATGCACGCCGAGCAGGATCGGCACCAGACCCAGGGCGGCCGCAGCCATCGGAAAGCCAATTGAACGTCGCAACAGACCGGCGGCACCGATTCGCGACACCAGCCGCGCATTCACCTGCGCTGCCGCAATGAAGCCGAAGGCGTTCAAACCGAACAGCAGGCCGAAATTCTCGCTGCGAACGCCGTAGATTTCGATCAGCACGTACGGAGAGCAGGCGATATACGCAAACATGCCACCGTAGTTGAAGGCGCCGGTCAAAGCGCAACTGATGAAGCGCCGATCCTGCAGCAGCGAACCATAGTTTCGTGCAGTCGAACGAGCGCTCAGCCGTGACGCCGGGTCCCGACGCAAGGTTTCAGGCATCGTGAGATGAACCGCGACGACGAGCAGGAACGCAAACCCCAACAGCGCCCAGAAGATCAAGCGCCAGCCGGCCAGCTTCAACAGCAGACCACCAATCAGCGGCGCCAGGATCGGTGCCAGGCCCATGACCAGCAGCAGCATCGAAAATGCTCTGGCACCTTCCTCGACGGTGGTGCGATCACGAATCACTGCGCGGCTGACCACCAGGCCGGCGCTCCCGCCGAGCGCCTGAAAGAAGCGGGCCGCGATCAGCAGTTCTACGTGATGAGCGGTTGCGCAGACGATCGTCGCGCAGATGTAAAGCGACAAGCCGGCATAGAGCGGCGGCTTGCGGCCGAAGCGATCGCTGATCGGACCGTAAATGAGCTGTCCGAGCGAGATGCCGATCAGGAACATCGCCAGTGTCAGCTGAACGGTGGGCAGATCGCTGCCCAGACTGAGCGCGATTGCCGGAAAGCCCGGCAGATACATGTCGATCGACAAGGGCGCAATGGCCGTCAGCATGCCCAAGAGGACCAGCCAGGAAGGGAAAAACGCACCGCGTCGTGGGCTTTGCAAACTCTCTGCTCCATATTCTGATTGGGGCTGCGCCGCCCCGATTTCAGCTAACTATAAGTCAGTTTTTGAGACGATTCTTGGACTGTTGGTCCAACAAGGCATTTTTTTATCGATACCTATGCCCGTTTCAATAACTGATATACCATCTGTTATCGACAAGAAAGCAGGCACCAGGAACTGCTGCGTCGAGCTTGGGAACGCCGTCAAAACACCTGCAGGAGGAGAAGCCATGCAGTTCAAGCACATCCACCGTCACGACGTGTTGCATTCATGAAATTAGGCCTGGGTGAAGATCAGCGCCTGTTGCGTGACACACTGGCGCGACTGTTCGCAGCGGAATCCACGCCGGATCGGATTCGCTTGGCCGAATCGCGCGGATTCGATCCGAAGTTGTGGACCTCACTGGTCGAGATCGGTGTGCACGAGATGCGTGTCACCACGGCACGGGCGGATGGCGCGCCGAGCCTCTTGGACGCGGTGCTGGCCGCCGAACAAGCCGGGCGCCACCTGGCATCCGTTCCGCTGGCCGAGGCCATCGCCGCCGGCAGCCTGTTGTCGTGCCTTTCCGGCACCGCGGCGGCCGAGTGCCTGGCACGCTTCAGAGCCGGGGAACTCCTGGTACTGGTTCCCCAAGCAATAAGCGGTGGCACGGTCGTCACCGTATCCGGCGGTTCCGCTGCGGCCGGCATGTTGGCGCTCGATGGCGATCAGGTGCTGTTGATCGGCGGCTGCGCCAGCCAAACGCCGCCCCCCAACCTCGGCGCCGCGGCGGTGTTCAACGGCGTATTGGCAGGCCCTGAAGCGCAAGGCAAACGCCAGCTGGTCGCCAGTGGAGCGACCGCTCGCCTGGCATTCCTCGCCGCAGTCGAAGAGTGGAAACTGCTGACCGCCGCCGCGCTGGCCGGCCTGGGCCGGCGGGCTCTGGAAATGGCCGCCGAGTATGCGAGCCAGCGACAGCAGTTTGGCAAGCCGATCGGCAGCTATCAAGGTATCGCCTACCCGCTCGCCGATGCGCTGACCGACATCGACGGCGCGCAGTTATTGGTGTGGCGGGCGATCTGGGCGATCGGGCAAGAGCGGGGCGATGCAGGCGCCGCAGTCTCGATGGCCTACTGGTGGACCGCACGCAGCGTGGCGCTTGCGACCCGCCACGCTCTGCATACTTTCGGCGGCTATGGCGTATCGCTCGAACACGACGTTCAGCTCTACTACCGCCGAGGCAAGGCCTGGGCGCTGCTCAATGGCGATCCGGAGCGGGAGTTACGGCAGGTTGGCACACGCTTGTGGAACAGCGAAAGCACCGAATTCGCCCTACCGGATGTCGGCGAGCACGACATCGAGTTCGGCTGCGGTGAACGCGGCGAGCGCTTCGCCGAGCAGGCGCGCGCATTCTTTCGGAACAATCTCAGCCCGGCACTCAAAGCCCACGCGCACCACTCTGTCGCCGGCTTTCATCCCGAGTTCAATCGCGCGCTGGCCGCCGCCGGACTGCTGTTTCCGCACTGGCCGGAATCATTCGGCGGCCACGGTCGCTCTGCATTCGAAATGGCGGCGCTGGCCGAGGTCTATGAGGAGTTCGGCTGGGAACGCATCACCTCGCCGATCACCAATCAGGTGGCCCAGATCATCATGCAATTCGGCAGCGACGAATTGAAACGCGAGACGCTGCCGCGCTTCGCTGCCGGAGAAGCGCTGGCCTGCCTGGGATTCAGCGAACCCGCTGCGGGTTCCGACGTATTCGGTGCGCAGACCCGCGCGCGGCGCGACGGCGACGACTGGTTGATCAACGGGCAAAAGATCTTCACCACCGCAGCCAATCTGGCCGACTACTGCTTCCTGCTCGCACGCACCGACACCGACTTGCCCAAGCACAAGGGGCTCAGCCTGTTCCTGGTACCCATGTCCACGCCGGGCGTGGAAATCCAGGCAGTGCATACCTTGCAGGATGAGCGCACCAACATCACCTACTACTCCGACGTGCGTATTGCAGATCGCTATCGGCTCGGCGCGATCAACGGCGGGATCGAGGTGATGGCGGCGACGCTGGAGCTGGAGCACGGCGGTGATCAATACCGGATCAACTATTCGCAGATGGTCCGCCAGGCGATACGTTGGGCGCAGCAAACGCAGCGCGACGGAAGGCCGGTGATCGCCGACACGAATGCGCAGTTACGGCTGGCCCGTGTTGCGGTGCATGCCGCCGTTGCCGAATCCCTGTGCCATCGGGCGATCTGGGCGATGAGCGAAAAGATCCCGGGCCGCGCCGCGTTCGGCCCCATGTCGAAGCTGTTCAGCACCGAGTTCTACCAACGTGACGCCGATGATCTGATGAATCTGGCGGCACCGGATTCGCTGTTCGTCGACCGGGGCGAGCTGGCCCAGGTCGAGCTTGGATACCGCCAGTCAATCGGCATGACGATCTACGGTGGCACCAGCGAAATCCACAGAAGTCGTATCGCCGAACAGGCGCTCGGCCTACCCCGGTCGCGATGAGCCGGTCAGCCTGTCCACGGCGACGATGGCGATGACGACGGCCATGAAAGGCAGAACGGCAGTCATCACCGGTGCGGCCAGTGGCATCGGTCTCGCGATCGCCCGACGCTATGCCCGCGACGGCGCCAGGGTGGTGCTGTCTGATCTTCAGAGCAATGTCGGGGAAGCGCACACACAGTCGCTGCGCGACAGCGGACATCAGGCTTGGTTCGTTGCCTGCGATGCCAGCGACGAACGGCAGGTGGAGCATCTGGTCCAAACTGCGGAGCAGCTCGCCGGCGCCGTCGATATTGCGGTGTGCTCGGCCGGAATCTCCGGACAAACCGGCGCATTTCATCAGATCGAAGCGAGCGAGCTGCGACATGTGCTCGATGTCAATCTGGTCGGACCTTATCTGCTCGGAAAGGCCGTCGCCCGGCGCATGATCGAAGCCGGACGTGGCGGTGTAATCATCCATATATCTTCAGTGGGCGCGGTGCTCGGGGTTGCCGACTCGTTCGCCTATTGCGTCAGCAAAGCCGGGCTGGCGATGCTGACCAAGACCATGGCCTTATCCTTGGCGGACAAAGGCATACGCGTCAATGCAATCGGCCCGGGACCGACCGAGTCGCCGATGATGGTCGATCTGCCGCCGGCGATGCGCCAGACCATGCTGTCACGTACACCGATGGGGCGTTTCGCCGAAGCGGAGGAGATGGCCGGAATCGCCGCTTTTCTGGCTGGCCCGGACTCGGGCTATATCACCGGCCAGACCATCTATGCAGACGGTGGTCGACTGGCGCTGAACTATGTCGTACCACCGAAAGCGAACGGCGCGCGCCCCTGAAGCGGGACCAGCACCGGCATCGATTCCGCTGCGGACGCGCGACTCGCACACGCAACCGCCGCAGGCTCGCGGCACCGTTCTGTTCAGGACGATGTACCGCCCTCGGCGACAGTGTGAAAATGCTCGACCACAGACGGCGCCGCATAGAACGGATGAATGCGCGACTTCCATAGCTGGTACTGTGGCGCCTGATTGAAGGCCACATGGTCGTCGAGTCTCTGCCAATGAACCAGTACGACGAACTTGTCCCGGACCTCGATGCAGCGCAGCAGGCGGTGCCCGAGATAACCCTGGCATGCCGCGATCAGGTGTGCGCTTTCATTGAACACTCGTTCGTAGTCGGCGCCCATGCCGGTTCGAACCTGGACGACGACCATTTCCAGAATCATTCGTGGCAGCCGCCGCTACAGGCGCTCGACGGCGATAGAAAGGCCCTGCCCCACTCCGACACACAAGCTGGCAAGACCATACCGGCCGCCGCCGCGCTCAAGTTGGTGAACCAAGGTCATCACCAGCCTTGCGCCGCTCATGCCCAGGGGATGCCCGAGCGCGATGGCGCCGCCATTGGCGTTCACGTGTGCGGCGTCGTCCGGCAGGCCCAGCTCGCGCAGCACCGCCAGTGACTGACTGGCGAAGGCCTCGTTGAGCTCGATCGCATCGAAACGATCGATCGTGAGTCCGAGGCGTTGCATCAGTTTGCGCGTGGCCGGCACCGGCCCTACACCCATGACGCGCGGTTCCACGCCAGCGCTTGCCATACCCAGAATGCGCGCGCGCGGCGTCAATCCGTGCCGTTCCACCGCACTCGCATTTGCGACGATCAGGGCGGCGGCACCGTCGTTGATGCCCGACGCATTACCGGCCGTCACTGTCGATTCGCCGCGGAACAGCGGCTTCAAGCCGGCGAGACCTTCAAGCGTGGTGTCCGCGCGCGGATGTTCGTCCTTGTCGATATCGAGGCGCTCGCCACGCCTGCGGCCGGCGACGCTGACGACCACGATCTCTTCGGCATGGAATCCGCTGCGCTGCGCAGCGACGGCACGCTGCTGACTGCGTAACGCGAAAGCATCCTGATCGGCACGCGAAATGCCGTAGGCGCTGGCGACATTCTCGCCGGTTCGCGGCATCGTCTCGACGCCGTAGAGTTCTTCCATAAGCGGATTGATGAAGCGCCAGCCCATGGTCGTGTCCTCCATGAACTGACCGCGTCCGAACGGCCTGTCCGCCTTGCCGATCACGAACGGCGCGCGGCTCATCGACTCCACACCGCCGGCGACCGCCAGGTCCATCTCGCCGCTGACGATGGCCCGAGCCGCGGCGCCGACCGCCTCCATGCCCGAAGCGCAGAGCCGGTTCAAGGTGACGCCCGGCACCGAATGCGGCAAGCCCGCGAGCAACGAGCTCATCCGCGCCACATTGCGGTTGTCTTCACCGGACTGGTTGGCGCAACCGTAGTACACCTCTTCGATCGCAGCGGGATCCAGTTGCCGGTTGCGCGTGATCAGCGCGCGTATCGGCAGCGCACCCAGATCGTCCGCGCGTACGCTGGCGAGCATCCCGCCATATCGGCCGATCGGGGTACGAACGGCATCACAAATGAAGGCGTGGTTCATGTCGGTCAACGGTGGAATTCAGGCCGCGTCGGATTGGGACTGGAAGCGCAGGGGCACACCCGCCAGCCGGCTCAGATCCTCGGGGCTCAATCCTTCGACCATTTCGAGCACCGTGGCACCTTCGGCGCCGATATCAAAGACCGCGAGATCGGTGTACACCCGGGAAACGCAGCGCAGGCCGGTCAGCGGATAGCTGCAGTGCTCGACCAGCTTGCTCTCGCCTTTCCTGGTCAGCAGTTCCATCATCACGAACACCTGCTTGGCGCCGATCGCCAGGTCCATCGCACCGCCGACGGCCGGTATGGCGCCGGGGGTTCCGGTGTGCCAGTTCGCGATGTCGCCCTGTACCGATACCTGGAACGCGCCCAGCACGCAGATATCGAGATGGCCGCCGCGCATCATCGCGAACGAATCCGCGTGATGGAAATAACAGCCGCCGGTCAACAGAGTCACGGGCTGCTTGCCGGCATTGATCAGCTCAGGATCTTCCAGGCCCTTGACCGGCGCCGGGCCCATACCAAGCAGGCCGTTTTCGCTCTGCAGGAAAATTTCCTTGTCGGCCGGCAGGAAGTTGGCCACCGTGGTCGGCAGGCCGATTCCCAAATTCACGTACGCGCCTTCCGGAATATCGCGCGCCACACGCGCAGCCATCTGTTCACGACTGAGCCTGACCATCGCGCTGCTCATGCGGCCTCCTGTTGCGGAATACCTGCGGCCACGATCCGCTTGACGAAGATGCCGGGCGTGACGACGGCTTCCGGATCGAGTTCGCCCAAAGGCACGATCTCGGCGACCTGCGCGATCGTGCACCGGGCAGCCATGGCCATGATCGGGCCGAAGTTTCGGGCCGTCTTGCGGTACACCAGGTTGCCCCAGCGATCGCCCCGGTGCGCCTTGATCAGCGCGAAGTCGGCACGGATCGGATACTCGAGCACGTAGTCGCGGCCATCGATGTTTCGGGTCTCCTTGCCCTCGGCCAGCTGCGTTCCGTAGCCGCTCGGCGTGAAGATCGCACCGAGGCCGGCGCCGGCCGCATGAATGCGGGCCGCCAGATTGCCTTGCGGCACGAGTTCCAGCTCGATCTCGCCAGCGCGATACAGGGCGTCGAAATGATGCGAGTCGGCCTGCCGCGGGAACGAGCAGATGATCTTGCGTACACGCCGCGCCTTGAGCAGCGCGGCCAGACCGGTTTCACCGTTGCCGGCATTGTTGTTGACGATGGTCAGGTTTCCAGCGCCCTGGACGATCAGCGCATCGATCAACTGGTCCGGCATGCCGGCCGTACCGAAGCCACCAATCATCACGGTGGCGCCGTCGAAGATGTCCGCCACCGCGGTCTCCGGCGTCGCTATTGATTTGTCGATCACGGTTGTCGTCCTCGCGACGGTCTGGATCGCCGCCCGCACTGTGTTGTCTATTGCTCTAACGGCCATGCCACAAGCGGCACCCCGCAGAATGAATCCCCTGCGGCATGGCCGTTCCCCTCACCCACCGCTCGCATTCGCGAGCGCCCCCTCTCCCGCAAGCGGACGAGGGTAGGCCGGCATCACGCCGCGCGTGATTCACGCTAAACTAACTCTTAGTCAGTTATTATTCAAGCCGATGAGCCATACAGAAGGGCTCACGTACCGCCATTCCACAGCAGGGGAGGAGCGTTGATGAACGACACCGCGCCGGCTGCATCCGAAGAGCAACTCGCAGATCTGTTCGAGCTCGAAAGACTCGGCGACCGGCGCTTTCGCAACCGCCGTCACGAAGGCAATCTGAATGGGCGCGGCCACGCATTCGGGGGTCAGTTGCTGGGACAGACCCTGACGGCCGCCGCGCGCACTGCCGCCGGTCGCATCCCGACCGCACTGCAGTTGCTGTTTGTGCGCGGAGCCGAAACGCGAAGGCCCATCGACTTCCTGGTCACGCCGTTTCGCGACGGCCGGCGCTTCTCCAGCCGTCACGTCCGGGGTGTGCAGGGCGACGACACCGTCGTCGATGCCAACATCAGCTTCCAGGCCGCGCAATCAGCGGGCTGGACACACGACCTGCCACCGGTTCGGGTGCCATCCCCCGACACACTGCTGTCGATGACACAGTTGAACGAGCGGTATCGCGAACGCCTTTCGGCGTTGAACTATCTGCTGTACGAACGCCCCTGTCTCGAACTGAAGCTGATCGACGCCGAGCGTCATCTGTTCGATCGCATCGACTCCGGCCGCGTGCGCTGGTGGGTCAAGCTCAAGCACAAATTGCCGGCCGACCCGCTTATTCACGCGGCGGCGATCGCCTACCTGTCCGACTGGTGGACAAGTTCGACCACACTGGCGCCGCATCTGCCGATCGTGGGCGCGCGCGACCGCGTCTATCTGGCGAGCATGAATCACTCGCTATGGCTGCATCGACCGACCGCAGCGGACGACTGGTTGCTGTTCGTCACCGAAAGTCCGCACAGCAGCGCGGGCCGCGGCTTGTCGGTCGGCGGCATCTACGACCGCGACGGACTCATCGTCGCCTCGCTGGCGCAGGAATGCTCGATCGGCGAGCGCGCCGCCGATGTTCCTGCCGATTTCCCCGCCGCCACGCGCCACGGCGCTCAATGACTCACCTCAAATCGGGAAGCAGAATGATCGAACTCTATGGAATGGGCAGCCCCAACGTCGTCAAGGTACTGGTGATGCTGGAGGAAGCCGGCTTGCCGTATCGATTCACCCGCGTCAACGTGCTTGCCGGCGAGCAGTTCTCCGACGACTTCCGGCGACTCAACCCCAACTCGAAAGTCCCTGTGATCGTCGACGACGATGCGCCGGGTGGCGCGCTGGTGCTGTTCGAGTCCGGCGCGATCTTGCAGTACCTCGCCGAAAAAACCGGCGTGCTGTGGCCGGCCGAGCGAATACAACGCGCCCGCGTGATCCAGTGGCTGACGTTCCAGATGGCGGGGTTTGGCCCCATGTCCGGACAGGCGATCCACTTCCACTACGCGACCAAAGAAGACAGCTACGCGCGCAACCGCTACGGCAACGAACTGGATCGGCTGATAGCGGTGCTGGAGCAGCGCCTGTCCGAATCCACGCACCTTGCCGGCGACGACTACTCCATCGCGGACGTCGCGCTGCTTCCCTGGATCAGAACGCTGCGCGCCTACTTTGCAAAGGAGGTCGATCAGCCGAACATCAATCGCTGGTACGACCTAGTCGCGGCGCGACCGGCAGTCGAGCGCGCCCTCTCATTCGCCAACAGCTTCTCAGAACGCGACATCAGCGAGCTGAAGCAGGCCGATCGGGCGGCGCGCGACCGTTACTTCGGCCGCACTCCGCGCCAGCGAACCGAAGGATAGACGACAGGAGCCGTGTCGGGCCTCTGGGCTGCGCCGCTCAGCAGGCCAGCTGCGGCGCCGCCATGGACTGCGCTCTGAGCGCCTTGACCGCGGCGTAGCCGGAGTGCACCGCGTCGCCGATGCGACCGCCGTGATGCGCATCGCCGATCGCGGTGAACGGGATTCGCGCCTGCGTCAGCAGCGTGGCCAGCGCGGCATCCGGACGGCGCCCCTGCGCGATCAGCAGCCGGCTGCATTCGACGGTGGACTCCTCGCCTTCGCTGCTTTTGAGCGTGAGCCGGTCGCCGTCGATCTTGGTGATTTCGGTATTGTCGGCGGTCCGGACATGTGCGTTCTGCGCCAGCCGAGTGAGCAGCACGCTGCGGTAGATCGCCTCCGCGGAACGCGCCAGCTGTTTGGCGGGCGAACGCGAAACCAGTACGACCTCGTAGCCGCGCTCGGCAAGATATTCGGCGGTTTCGCAACCGGTTTCTCCGCCGCCGTACACCACGAGCGGCGCACCGCCCGGCTGTGGCAACCAGCTGCTGTCGCCCATCAGAACTTCGTAGGCATCGACGACGCGATCGCTGCTGTCGATGCCCTCGATATTCATGCGCAGGGCCTGCGCCCCCATCGCCAACATCACGATCTCCGGCCGTGGCTCGCTCAGGGTATGCATGTCAGCCGTGGTATTCAGCCGAACCTCGACACCGCTCTTTCGCAGTTGGTGCTCGAGGTAGTTCTGGTACCAGGTGAGTTTGTCCTTGAACGGTGGCGCGGCTGACGCGATCAGACCACCACCCAGGCTTGCGCGTGCTTCGTACAACTCGGTCTTGTAGCCCGCCTGATCCAGCATCAGTGCCGCGGCCATACCGCCCGGCCCCCCGCCGATCACGACCGCTCGATGGCCGCGCTGTGCGCCGGCATCAAGTACGGGATCCAGCTCCTGTCCGGTACGCGGATTCTCCGCGCAGCCGATTACGCCATGCGGTCCGGCGTGGCTGGTGACACAGTAATTGCACGAAGTGCAGGGACGGATGTCCAGTTCGTTGCCGAGCCTGGCCTTGTTGACCCAATCCGGATCGGCCAGCAGCGGACGGCCGAGCGCGATCATGTCGGTGTCACCGTCGGCGATCGCCTTCTCCGCGATCGCCGGCCAGCGGATCTGCCCGACCGAGATCACCGGCACATCGATGGCGGCGCGAATACGCCGCGCGTACGGCAGGCGCCAGCCTTCCGGCATCGACATCGGCTCGATCACCTTGTCCATGCCGGTGTAGCCGGTACCGATCGACACATGCACCAGATCAAGCCCGGCAGCGACCAGCTGGGGCGTGATGCGCTCCATGTCGTCGATGCTCAAGCCCTGCGGTGAGAATTCGTCGGCCGAAAGACGCAGGCTCAGCGGCCGGTCACCGATCGCCTGCTTGACGCGCTGGATCACACGCTGCGTCAAACGCAGACGGCCCGCTTCGTCGCCGCCCCAGGCATCCTCACGGCGATTGGTCAGCGGCGACAGGAACTGCGTCAGCAGATAGCCGTGAGCACCGTGAAGCTCGAAAACCTGGTACCCGGCCTGCACCCCCAGCTCGGCGGTGCGCCCGAAGCATTCGATCAGATGCTCGATCTCGTCGTGGGTCAAGGCGCGCGCGGTGAGCCTGCTCGGGTCGCGGCGTGAACGCACATCGCTCGGGCCGAGCGCAATTCCGCCTTCGACCAGCGCACGCGGCACGCCGGAACCACCGTGCTGTAACTGCAGGCAGGCGATCGCGCCAGCATTGCGAATCGTATCAACGAGCCGGAAGTGGCCCTCCAGATGCTCCGGCGTCTCCAGGCTCAGCTGTCGATGCTCGGACAGACCGGTGGCGCGATGCACGCAGCAGAACTCGACGATGATCATGCCGACGCCGCCTTCGGCGCGTGCGCGATAGAACGCGATCTGGCGCGGCGTGACCTTGCCATCGGTGCCGCCGAGTTGGGTCGACATCGGCGCCATCACGATTCGATTGGGCAAGGTCACCGTGCCCAGCTGCATGGATGAAAACAAGTGCGGATAGCGCATATCGGACATCGTTCTGGCCCCTCCGGCCCGCTGATCTGGCAGCTCTGATGGCTCTCGCATTGGACATCTCCGCGAGTGACGAACATGGCCACGCAAGACGTGGCGGCATGGGTCGATGAGTGATCCTATCGCATTTAACTGACTAACTGTTAGTTGTTATATCATCATGGAAAACGTCATCGGGCCACGGCTCCGGCGAGATCGGACCAGCGAAAGGAGGCGGCATGAATCAGCGATTCAGCGGCAAGATTGCATTGATCATCGGCGGCGGCCGTGGCATGGGCCGCGCCATTGCGGAGGCCTTCGCGGCGGAAGGCGCGAACGTGGTGATCGGGGCCCGTACCCCCAAACATGGCGAAGACACCGTTGCCGGCCTGCGCGCCGCCGGCCACGATGCCTCTCTGGTCATGGGCGACATCTCGGAACGCGCCAGCGTCAAGGCGATGATCGACGGCGCCGCCGCCTTGCACGGGCGCCTGGACATCGTCGTGCAGACCGCCGCCGACAGCGTACTGGGCCAGATCAAGGACCTGCCCGATGACAGCTTCGACTATCTGATCAAGAGCAACGTCCAGTCGGTGTTCTGGGTGGCGAAGGACGCCGCGCCACATTTGGGCAAGGCCATGGACAAAGGGCGCTTGATCTTCATTTCCTCGGCCACGGCCAACCGGACCTACGTTTCGGGGCTGACCGCCTATGCGTCGACCAAGGCCTTCCTGAACAGCTTTGCGCGCGGCCTGGCCTTGGAGCTGGCGCCGCTCAACATCCTGGTCAATGTGATCGAACCGGGCCTGACCGCCTCGGATCGCCTGCAAACACGGATGACGCCCGAACAGATCGACGTGATGACCGCGAACTTCCCGATCCCGCGGCCCTGTCAGCCTTCCGAAATCGCATCGGCCGTGCTGTTCATGGCGTCCCCCGAGGCGTCCTATGTCACCGGCGCATCGCTGCTGATCGACGGCGGCTGCAGCCTGGTGCCTTTGAACGGCATGTCGGCGGCGATCGAACCCAAGCACTGATGCCGCTCGGTGGCGGCATGGACTGCCGCCCCCCCGACCTCGCTGATCACCGCCGGTCAGATCGCGTTCAATTCCTCAGCGTAGCGCTGGCGTGCGGCGGCTGCCTTCGGCGGAATATGTTCGCTCGGAAACAAGCCCGGCGCCGGCTTGTATTGACGCAACAACTGTTTGGCGACGGTGAAGCGATGGACCTCGGTCGGGCCGTCGGCGGTCGCCATCGTCGGCACATGCATCCACATGTAGGCCAGCGGCATTTCGAACGTGGTGCCCAGCGAGCCGTGCAGATGCAGGGCCTTCTGGATCACGTCGTGAAAGATCTTGGCGGTCGCGACCTTGACCATCGCGATGTGTTTGCGCGCTGCCTTGGGGTCGCCGTGACTGTGATCGATGATCCAGGCGGTCTTGAGCACCAGCAGCCGAAACTGTTCGAGTTCGATGTGGCAGTCGGCGATCATGGTCTGCACGGTCTGCTTGTCCGCCAGCAGACCGCCTTGCGTGCGTCGGCTCAGCGCGCGCTCGCACATCATGTCCAGCGCGTGCTGGCACTGGCCTACGGTGCGCATTGCATGATGTACGCGGCCACCGCCGAGCCGCGCCTGGGCAACGGCGAAACCCATGCCCTCGCCGCCCAGCATGTGGTCCATCGGCACGCGGACATTGTCGTAGCACAGATAGCCTTCGGTGCCTTCGTCGAGTTCCGTCCGCTCGGTCATATGCGGCGCGTTGCGGATGATTTTCAGTCCCGGCGTTTCGCGCGGCACGATGAACATCGACATGCGATTCTGGATCGGCGCCTCCGGATTGGTCACGGCCAGCACCAGCATGAACGCCGCATAACGCGCATTCGACGAGAACCACTTTTCACCATTGATCACCCAGAAGTCACCGTCACGTCTGGCATGCGCGACGAACTCCTTCGGGTCGGCACCGGCCTGCGGCTCGGTCATCGAAAAGCAGGACACGATCCCGCCGTCGAGCAGCGGCTGCAGATAACGGTCCTTTTGCGCCTGGGTGCCGAACATCGCCAGGATTTCGGCGTTGCCGGTATCCGGCGCCGCGGTCCCGAACACCGTCGGTGCCCAGATCGAACGGCCGATGATTTCGTTCATCAAGCCCAGCTTGACCTGCCCATAGCCCTTGCCGCCCAGCTCGGGACCGAGATGACAGGCCCACAGTCCCTGCTCGCGGACCTTCTGCTGCAAGGGCCTCAGGATCGCACGCGATGCCTTGTGCTCGGTGTTGTAGACCACGGCGACCGACGGAAACAACACGTCGAGGGCATCGACCTCTTCACGGATAAAACGATCCATCCAGTCCAGCTTGGCCTGAAACTCCGGCTCGGTCGAAAAATCCCACATGCAGTTGCTCCTGATACGTTCTGGGTGACACGGAGGATCGCTGAAACTGACAATCCATCCGCTATTGGAAATTGACACCAATCTGACGTAATGACAGCATGCTGTCAATATCGGGCGACAAGCGCCACACGAAGGAACCGACATGCAGATGCAGGGCAAAAAGGCATTGGTCACGGGCGCCAATCGCGGTCTCGGCAAGGCGATCGCGCTGGAGTTGGCCGGCCGTGGCTTCGAGGTGATTGCCGGGGTGCGTGAGCCCGCATCGGCGCAGGCGCTGCTCGATGCCGCGAAGTCGCTGAAAGGCGGCATCGAACTTCAGCGTATCGACCTTGCCGCGCTCGGCGAGTACCAGCCTCCAGCAGGCCTGAACGTATTGATCAACAACGCCGGCTACCGAGGCCCCTATCTGCCGATCGAGGTCGCCGGAATGGACGAATGGCGACGAACCTTCGATACCAATTTCTTCGGACTGATCGACCTGACCCGCCGTGCGATTCCATCATTGCGCGATTCCGGCGGTGGTGTGATCTGCAATATCGGCTCGATGGGCGTCTACACGCCGTTCCCGTTCTATTCGGTCTACCGAGCGAGCAAGGCGGCGGTCGAAGCCGTATCGGAAGGGCTGCGCATGGAGCTGGCTCCGTTTGGTATCCGCGTCATCGAAATTCCGATCGGCGGCGTCGATACGGACATGCTCAAGACCAGCATCGCGCGGCGTCCACCGGAGGCGATCGGCTACGAGCTGTATCGCCCGATGGCCGAGGCGCAGGCTGCGATGGGCGCAAAGGCGCCGCTCCAGGCGGCATCGCCGGAACAGGCGGCCCGCAGCATCGCCGATGAATTGTTCCGCGAAGGCCCGCTGCTGCGGCCCTGTGACCCGAATGCGGTGACCGGTATGGAGTACGTGACAAGTTCGACCGCTGCGGAGCGCGCCGAGGCAATGCTGGCGCGTTATGAGGTCAAGGCACCTTGACCGCCCTTTTCGTGCCGCGCTGGGTCGCGGGCGCAGTGATCTCGGCCAGCGACTCCGGATGTTCCAGGTAACGCCGGACCCGGCGCAAGGTGGTCACCGCCTGTTCGAGTTCGTCGGCACCGATCACCGCGCCCACGCTGTCGAGCCAGCTCTTGCGCGTATCGGCAACGCTGGCGTGCGCCTCGATGCCAGCCGCCGTCGGCACCAATTGCTTGGCCCGCTTGTGATGCGGGTTGTCCTCGAAAACGACCAGCTCCCGTTCGGCCAGCTCATTGGCGGTGCGCTGCACGGACTGGCGTGTAAGCCCGAGGCTGCGCGCAATCTTCGCCACCGTCGGCGGCTCCACGGCTCGCACCACGGCGGTCAGGATCAGGCCTTGCGAATACCCGCCGAGACCGCGCTTTTCGTTCATGTCGCGGGCCTGAGAGAGCACACGTCCACGCAAACGCAAAATTTCGTCGACCAGTTCTTCGACGATCACTCGCGAAGAGCGTTGTTGGGAATTTTCCATTTGTCTTGAGTCTGGAGCGACGCGGCACAGCCGCTTGCCGGGAAGAATACGTGATGAAGAGTCTGTCCGAACAACGCATTATCGTGAGCGGTGGGGCCAGCGGAATGGGGCGCAGCCTGGTCGAGGCCCTGCCGGACTTGGGCGCCAGGGTGGTCAGCCTGGACCTGAACGAGCAGGCCGGCAGCACCATCGCCGAGGCGGCCGGCGCCCATTTCGTGGCCTGCGACGTCACCAAGGAACCGTCGGTTCAGAGCGCTTTCCGCGCGGCGGTGGATTACCTGGGCGGGCTCGACGTACTCGTCCACGCCGCAGGAATCGCCCCCGGCTGCGCGGCCGAGAACATCAGCCTTGAGGAATGGAATCGGGTGATGGACGTCAACGCAACCGGCAGCTTTCTGACCAACGTGGCGGCCTTCCCCTATCTCCAGCGCAACGGTGGCGGCAGTATGTCATGGTCTAATTTCTTCGGACACCTCGATAGGGGATGATTCCCCCGACTGAGGACAGAGAAGAGATGAGCGACAAGATCCGTAGGACGTTTGACGTGGCGTTCAAGCTGCAAGTGATCGGCCTGATTCGAGATCAGGGGCTGAGCGTGTCGCAGG
>JAHZLQ010000002.1 GCA_022599775.1 Gammaproteobacteria bacterium | reverse complement strand
GTGAAGGAAAGGTCCGTTTTCATGCCCGACAAGCCGACTTTCGCCCCGCTCGACGAATCCTGCCCAGATCAGCGCGGTCAAAAAATAACCACACCAGAACGCAGCAGGTGGCCTGCGTTTTCAAGTCCGACAGGCTGCTAGCCACTGGCATCGTTCGCCGACCCAGACATTTCCTGATCTATCGCATGGACAACGGTCTGCTTGTCATTGGTCGGGTACTGCACGATGCCATGGAACCGGCGCTGCATCTGGGGGCCGAGGAGCCATGAGAGTTTTTCCGATGGACTTTCCGGGGCCAGGAGTCGGCGCGGCAGAGCGATCGCCTTGCAGGGCTATCGGTGCGGGTTTGGAGCGGGTGAAGGGAATCGAAAAATCCGCCGGGAGCGGATTTACGCGAGCGTAGCGAGTCCGCAGGATTCGGCCCAGGAAGGGCCGAACAAGCCTCGTCGTCGGCGCGCAGCGCCGTAACGTGGCGCCGAGATTCATGCGGGGTGTGGGCATTTGGAGCGGGTGAAGGGAATCGAACCCTCGTCGTAAGCTTGGGAAGCTTCTGCTCTACCATTGAGCTACACCCGCGTCGCTTACTAGTCTAGCCGAGCCGTCGCCCTGCGGTAAGATGGCGGGCTCAGTTTGACGAGCCGGCACAATCCCTTGGATATCACTGTCAATGGCCGTCCGCAGGTGCTGCCGGACGGCAGTTCGGTCCTCGACCTGATTCGTGAGCTGAAGCTCGAAGGTCGGCGGCTGGCAATCGAACGCAATGGCGAGATCGTGCCGCGTTCGACCTTTGCCGAAACCCGCCTGAATCCGGCGGATCGGCTGGAAATCGTTCACGCAATCGGAGGCGGATGATGGACGTACGCGTCACCCAGTCCCCGCTGGTCATCGCCGGCCGCGAATACCGTTCGCGGCTGCTGGTCGGCACCGGGAAGTACAAGGATCTCGACGAGACCCGTCGCGCCATCGAGGCCAGCGGCGCCGAGATCGTCACCGTCGCGGTGCGCCGCACCAATCTCGGCCAGAATCCGGACGAGCCCAATCTGCTGGACGTGCTGCCGCCGGATCGTTACACCATCCTGCCGAACACGGCCGGTTGCTACACCGCCGAGGACGCGGTGCGCACCTGCCGGCTGGCGCGCGAACTGCTGGACGGGCACAAGCTGGTCAAGCTCGAAGTGCTGGGCGATCCGAAGACCCTGTATCCAGACGTTCCGGCCACGCTGGAGGCGGCACGCACGCTGGTGGCCGACGGTTTCGACGTGATGGTCTACACCAGCGACGATCCGATCATCGCCAAGCGCCTGGAGGAGATCGGCTGTGTCGCGGTGATGCCGCTGGCGGCACCGATCGGTTCCGGTCTGGGTATCCAGAACAAGTACAACGTGCTGGGCATCGTCGAGAACGCGAGCGTGCCGATTCTGGTCGATGCCGGCGTCGGTACCGCTTCGGATGCGGCCGTGGCGATGGAGCTGGGCTGCGACGGCGTGCTGATGAATACCGCGATAGCCGAAGCACGCGATCCGGTGCTGATGGCCTCGGCGATGAAGAAGGGCATCGAGGCGGGGCGTGAAGCGTTCCTGGCGGGACGCATGCCGCGCCGCCGCTACGCTTCTGCGTCGTCGCCGCTGACCGACCTGCCGTTCTAGGGTCTGTTGACGTTCACGCAATGAAGCCATGGCGACCTACATTCCCAGCGCGTTCGCCGGAAGCCAGGACGATGCGCGGCGGCTGATCGATCGGTATCCGTTCGTGGTTCTGCTGACGCAGGGAAAGGACGCCCCGCAGATCTCGCATCTGCCGCTGCTGTTCGAGGGGCGGGACGGCGGCGATGTGTTGATCGGGCATGTCGCAAAGGCCAATCCGCAGGTCGAGCACTTGGAGGCCAGCGATGCCGTGGCGATCTTCCAGGGGCCGCACGCCTACGTCTCGCCGCGCTGGTACCCTGACCCGGCGGTCAATGTGCCAACCTGGAATTTCGTCGCGGTGCACGTGCAAGGGATCCTGCGGCGGTTGGATGCTGAACGCACGCATGCGCTGATGCGGCGCTTAGAGCAGGTTTTCGATCCGCAGCTCGAATCGATGGCTTCGCGGATGCCGTCGGCGCGTCGGGTGGCGTTGCTGGGCGGCATCGTCGGTTTCGAACTCGCGATCCGGCAGGTCGATGTCAAGCTCAAGCTGAGTCAGAACAAGAGCGCGGCGGATCGTGAAGGGGTCATCGCCGGTCTGCGTGGCGAGAATCAGGAGGAGCTGTTGTCTTGGATGCTGCTTTGAATTCCGATATGCCTGAAATTGACGAAGCCTCCGCGCCGGGTCGCCGGCCGATCCGTTCGTTCGTCCGCCGCGAAGGTCGGCTGACGCCGGCGCAGAAGGACGCTCTGGAGCGCCTGTGGTCGCGCTATGGTCTCGATGCGCCGCCGCAGCCCTTGGACGGCTGGGCCACGTTCGGGCGCGAGGCGCCGTTGACGCTGGAGATCGGCTTCGGTGCCGGACATCATCTGCTGGCCCGTGCGGCGGCGGAGCCGGAGCGCGACTTCGTCGGCGTCGAGGTGCATCGCCCCGGTGTCGGTCGTGTGCTGGCGCAGGCCGAAGCGGCCGGTTTGGGCAATCTGCGGGTCGCCTGTTTCGATGCCGTGGAAGTCCTGCGCGGCTGGATTGCGCCGCTGGCGCTGGACGAACTGGTGATCGAGTTTCCCGATCCCTGGCACAAGAAACGTCATCACAAGCGGCGCCTGATTCAGCCGGATTTCGTGAAGCTGGCGGTATCGCGGCTGCGCTGCGGCGGGCATCTGCGGCTGGCGACCGACTGGGCGCACTACGCCGCACAGATGTTGGACGTGCTGACGGCCGAAGCGACGCTGCGCAATACCGCCGAGGGCTACGCGGTGCGTCCGGCCTCGCGCCCGGTGACGCGTTTCGAAGCGCGCGGCGAACGTCTAGGCCATGAAGTGTTCGATCTCGATTTCGTCAGGCTCGACGCTGCTCCGGCGGCTGGATCGCGGCTTTCCGAATGAGCGACCGCCACCCGATCATCGCGGTGACCGGTTCGTCCGGCGCGGGCACCAGCACGGTGATCGGCGCTTTCGATCGAGTGCTGACTCAACTGAAGTTGATGGGCGCCTTTGTCGAAGGCGATGCTTTTCATGCTTTCGATCGGGAGCAGATGCGGGCCGCCGTGGAACGTGCCCGCATACGCGGCGAGAACTTCAGCCACTTCGGCCCGCAGGCGAACCTGCTGGAGCGGCTGGAAGGCTTGTTTCGCGAATACGGCGAGCATGGCACCGGGACTTCGCGCCGCTACCTTCACAACGAAAAGCAGGCGCGTGAGGCGCGCCGCGACGTCGGAACGTTTACGCCCTGGATGCCGCTGCGGGCCGACAGCGATCTGTTGATCTACGAGGGCCTGCACGGCGGGGTGGTGACGCGCGAGGTCGATGTGGCAAAGCATGTCGACCTGTTGATCGGTGTGGTGCCGATCGTCAACCTGGAATGGATACAGAAACTCAGTCGCGATACCAGTGAACGCGGCAAGGCGCCCGACGATGTGATGCGCACAATCCTGCGACGCATGCCGGACTATGTGCACTACATCACGCCGCAGTTCTCACGCACCGACATCAACTTTCAGCGGGTGCCGCTGGTGGACACGGCCAATCCCTTCGTCCTGCGTGATATTCCAACGGACGAGGAAAGCCTGATCGTGATCCACTTTTCGCCCAACTCGCGCGCACCGCGCCAGTTTGCGACCTGGCGCCGCAAGATCCCCGGCGCTTTCCTGTCACGACCGGACACCATGGTGGTACCCGGCGTGCAGCAACAGTACGCTCTGGAGCTGATTCTGTTGCCGGCGCTCAAGCGTATCGCGGCACGTCGGCGCACCGTGCTCAAGGGTGCGCGTCGGCGGATTCCGCCCGACGGCGGCGGGCTGAGCACCCGCTGAGACTTCTTCAGTTTGGGGCCGAATCGGTCTGTGCGATCATCGGCGCCGAGGCGGCGGGGGCCGCCGATTTCCAGGGGAGCACACGATGGCGGAAATCAATCTCTGGGCCGTGCTGGTCGCGGCGTTTTCGGCGTTCATGCTCGGTGGTCTGTGGTACGCGCCGCCGGTGTTCGGTAAGGTCTGGCAGTGTGAATCCGGCGCTCCGGAACAGCCGGGGCATCCGCTCAAGGTGTTCGGCGGGGCCTTCGTGCTGTCGCTGATCGCGGCGGCGGTGTTCGCGATGTTTCTGGGTCCGGCGCCGGGCCTGCCACTGGCGCTGGGTGCCGGCTTCTCTGCCGGCCTGTGCTGGGTGGCCTCAAGCTTCGGCGTCAATTATCTGTTCGCGCAGCGCAGCCTGAAACTGTTTCTGATCGACGGCGGCTACCACACCACACAGTTCACGCTGTATGGCCTGGTGTTGGGGTTGTGGCCCTAACGGCCATGCCCCAAGCGGCACCCCGCAGAGTGAATCTGCTGCGGCATGGCCGTTCCCCTCACCCACCGCTCGCAGCCGCGAGCGGTCC
>JAHZLQ010000001.1 GCA_022599775.1 Gammaproteobacteria bacterium | reverse complement strand
CTGACGATCCTCAATGCCATCCTGCGTACCCGACAGCCTTGGAATCCGCACCATACTGCAGCCTCGACTGCTTGACGCGGAACACGGTTGCTCTCCCGCAAGCGGGCGAGGGTAGGTCGGCATCACGCCGAGCGTGATTCACGTTAACTTCTGAGCTTCATGGCGCTGCTCGAAGCCAGGCTTTCACATTCGGTTTGGTATGCTCGCCGGCAATAACCAAGGAGGGGAATCCCCATGCACAGATCGCGCGTTCTCACCCCATTTTCCGTGCTGCTGAGCCTTGCATTCTCGGCACAGGCACTGGCTGGAGATTTCGATATCGAGACGCCGGACCAAGATGCTTTCGGTGATGTCGCCAAGGACATCACCGCGGCGCTGAACTACAAGGCGCTGGGGCCGGCCGAGCCGTCCGGCCTGACCGGATTTTCGATCGGCGTATTCGGCAGCTACGTGCCGGTCGAGAACGAGGACGCGTGGGAGACCCTGACCGGTGATGAGCTCGGCGAGATCGGAATGGCCGGCATCAGTGCCAGCAAGGGCTTGCCGTTTGGGGTCGATGTGGGCGCGTTCTACAGCGCCGTGCCGGGCACCGACGGCAGCCTGTTCGGCGCGGAACTGCGCTATGCGGTGTGGAAAGGCGGTATTGCATCGCCGGCCGTGGCGGTGCGTGCCAGTTACAGCAAGCTGTCGGGTGTCGACGATATCGACTACGACTCCACGGGCCTCGACGTTTCGATTTCCAAGGGCTTCACCCTGCTGACGCCCTACGCCGGAGCCGGTATGGTGTTCGGCACCGTTGACGCCGCCGACGAATTCGGGCTCGACAAGGAAGATGTCGACGTGGGTCGCTTCTTCGCGGGCGTCCGCGTGACGCTCGGGTTCCTGGGGCTGACACCGGAGTACGAGCACGTGGGCGACAACGATGTCTTCAGCCTGCGTGTTTCACTTGGACTTTGATCGAACACAAGGACTGACCGTTGCTGGAAGCGCTGAGCAAGCTGTTCGCCCGTGGCGATGAACCGAACCAGGATCCGGAAGCGGAACGCCGCATGGCAGTTGCGGTGCTGTTACTGGAGATCGCCCGCGCCGATTTCGAGTTGCAGGAGACCGAGCACAAGACCGTGCGTGACCTGGTCGGGCGCCATTTCGGGCTCGACTCGGCCGCGCTCGACATGCTGATGGAACGCGCCGGCCGGGAGCTGCGCGACACGACCTCGCTCTACGGATTTGTCGAGACCCTGAACCGCTCACTGAGTTACGAAGACCGTCAGGGCATGATCAACATGATCTGGCAGGTCGCCTTCGCGGACGGTCGGCTCGATCCGAACGAGGAAGTGCTGGTGCGGCGTCTTGCGGACATGCTGCATATCCCGCACAAGGATTTCATACGCGAAAAGCTGCGCGTCTCGGGTGACTGACCGCGCGTTGGTCCATGCTGCGAACGGGGTGCGGCGCTGATGGCGAAGCGGGAGCTCAGGTGGTCTTGGCTGGCAAACCGGCGGGTCATGACCAAAATCGCCGTGACCTTCGGCAGCTTGCTGCTGTTGTTCGCTGTGACCTGCGGCCTGTTCTTCGTATCGCAGCAGCGCACCGAAGACGCGCGCCGCTGGACCGCGCATAGCTTCGAGGTATTGCTCGCCGGCGAGGAGATCAACGGCCTGGTGCTTGATCAGCAGCGACTGGTCCGGAATGCATTGATCTACGAGTCTCCGGGTGAGCTCGCTGGCTATCGTGAATCCGCCCGCCGGTTCGACGATGCCTTGGCGTCCCTGATGGTATTGGTCAGCGACAATCCGCAGCAGCGGGTCGGTGCCGAGCGGATCGGTGAGCTGATGGACGACTATCGCGAGATCGTCGTCGTGCCGATGCTGGCGGTCGAGGGACGCCGCGGACTGGGAGCCTTGCGTGGGCCGTTCTCGATGGAGGACGGCCCGCTCAGGCGCGGTGCCGTCGTGATCGATCAGCTGTTCGACCAGTTGACGCGCTTCATGAGTGCAGAACGCAAATTGTTGGCGGAGCGTGAAGCGCGCCTGGACCGGTCCAAGCTGATCAGCGACATCGAAGTGCTGGGCATGCTGGCGCTCGGGATCTTCATCGGCTGGGGGGCGCTGCGGCTGGCCTCCCGCTCGATTGCCGGCCCGCTCGAAAAGCTGACGCGCGAGACCCAGGAGCTGGCCGGCGGTCGACTCGATATCGAGCTGTCGTACAGGAGCCACCGCGATGAGGTCGGCGATATCGCGCGTGCGCTCGAAGTGTTCCAGGACGCTGCACGAAATACGGCCGATCGGGAATGGATCAAGACCTATTTGGCCAGCATCAGTGTGGATATGGGCTCCGAGGCCACGCCACGCGCGCTCGCCGCCGTCGTACTCTCGCGTTTGTGTCCCGTGGTCGAGCTGCCGTACGGCGCCTTGTTCTACCGGGATGCCGAACAAGACGCTTACGAGCCCATCGGGGTTCATGGTGCGCGGCCCACGACCAAGGCTGTTCGGGAGGGCGAGGGACTGGTGGGACAATGCGTGCGGACGCGAAGCCCCATGCGGATTGACGCCTTGCCCGCGGACTACGTGCGTATCGAATCCGGTCTGGGCGCAGCCATTCCGCGGGTGCTGTATCTGTGGCCGCTGATTACTGCCGGCGGTAACGTGGTCGGTGTGCTCGAGCTGGCCGGATTCCAAGCCATCGATGTCCGCCAGCAGGAACTCGTCGCGGAACTCACCAAAGTGATGTCCCTGGCTCTAGAGTCTCTGGGGCATGCACAACGCACACGCCAGTTGCTCGAGGAAACGCAGGCGCAGGCCGAGGAACTGCATGCCTCGCAGGAGGCTCTGCGCGGAAGCAATGAAACCTTGCAGTCGAGCAATGCGCAACTCGAAGAACAGAGCCAGCAGCTACGCGCGTCCGAAGAGGAACTGCGGGTGCAGCAGGAGGAACTGCAGTCGACCAACGAGGAACTGGAGGAGAAGAGCCGTACGCTGGGCGAATTCAACGAGCAGTTGCAGAGCTTCAGGCGGGAACTCGAGCAGCGCAACCAGGACCTGGAACAGGCCAGCCAGTACAAGTCGGAATTTCTGGCGAACATGTCACACGAGCTGCGCACGCCGCTCAACAGCCTGTTGATACTCGCCAAGACCCTGGCCGACAACGACGAAGGCAACCTCAGCGAAGACCAGATCGAATCGGCTCGAATCGTGTTCGAAAGCGGAACCAATCTGCTGCAGCTCATCAACGACATCCTCGATCTGTCGAAGATCGAGGCCGGCAAGATGGAGGTGGTCACTGATTCCATCGACCTGCCGCTGTTCGCCGCCGGGCTCAAGCGCGAGTACCAGCATGTCGCGCGTCAGCGCGGGCTCGATTTCAATATCGACATCGCCGCCGAGGCGCCGGAACGCTTGCAGACCGACTCGCACAAACTGCGACAGATCTTGGTGAACCTGATCGGCAATGCATTCAAGTTCACCTCCAGCGGTGGCGTAACTTTGCGCATCGAGCCGGTGCGTGAGCAACGCCTGCTTGGCGCGGTTCCAGCGTTCGTACGCCTGGTGGTCACCGACACCGGCATCGGCATTCCGGCCGAAAAATTGGAGCGCATCTTCCAGGCTTTCGAGCAGGTCGACAGTTCGACCAGCCGCAAGTACGGCGGGACCGGGCTCGGGCTTTCCATCGTGCGCGGTCTGGCGACGATGCTTGGCGGCGAAATCGGCGTGCACAGCCGCGAAGGCGAAGGCTCCTCATTCAGCCTGATCCTGCCCGAGATGCCACCCGCCGAGGCCGACCGGGCAAGTCAGGCGCCCTTGCGCCGCGACGGGGCGACGCCGCAGGCGCCGCAGCCGCCGACCATCTTGACCGAAGCGGCAGCTCCGGTTGGTGCGCGGGCACCGGTCGATGACGACCGCGATCGCATCGAGGCCGGCGATACGGTGATACTCGCGGTGGAAGATGACCCGGTCTTCCTCAAGATCCTGGTGGACGTGGCGCGCAAAAAGGGCTTTCGAGTGCTCGCCGCGCTCGACGGAGCCAGTGCCCTGATCCTGGCCGAGCAGTATCGGCCGACCGGCGTGCTGCTGGATGTGGCCCTGCCGGGCATGAGTGGCCTGGACGTGATCGAGCGCCTCAAACGCAATCCGGTGACGCGCACGATCCCTGTCCACATGATTTCCGCTGGCGAGGAGTCGGCCAAGAGTCTGGAGCTGGGCGCTGTCGGCTTCCTGCACAAACCCGTCAGCAAGGAAGGACTCGACCAGGCCTTCGACCGCGTGATGCACTTCGCCTCGAATGGCGCCCGCACCGTGCTGGTGGTGGACGATGACGATGCATCAAGGGTCGCAGTACGCAAGCTTCTGTCCGAAGCGCAGGTCGAACTCACCGAGGCGGCGACGGCAGCCGATGGTCTCAAAGCCTTGCAGGACGGCCAGTTCGACTGCGTGATTCTGGACCTGGGGCTGCCGGACGGAACCGGCTTCGATCTGCTGGAACAGGCCGCACGCAGTGGTCCGGTGCCACCCGTGGTGGTTTATTCGGCACGCGAGCTGACGCGCGAGGAGAACCTCAAGCTGCATGAATACACCGACAGCATCGTCATCAAGGGCGCGCGTTCACCGGAAAGGTTGCTGGACGAGGTGAGCCTGTTTCTGCACGCGATCCGCCGCGAATCGGCATCGGCGCCGGCCTTGGCGCCCAACGCGGAGCGTAGTACCGACCTGGCCGGAAAGACCGTGCTCGTGGTTGACGATGACATGCGCAACGTGTTCGCCCTATCCAAGGCGCTGCGTAGCCGCGGCCTCAACGTAGTGGTGGCGCAGGACGGCTTCAAGGCACTCGAGCAGCTGGAGAAGCAGCCCGTCATGGACATAGTGCTGATGGACATCATGATGCCCGGCATGGACGGTTACGAAACCATGCGCCGCATCCGCGGCCACGCGCAGTGGCTGCGTCTGCCGATCATTGCGCTGACCGCCAAGGCGATGCGTGGCGATCGCGAGAAATGCCTCGAAGCCGGTGCCAACGACTATCTGTCCAAACCGATCGACGTCGAGCGGCTGGTGTCGCTGATGCGTGTCTGGGTCGGCGGCGACGTTCGCAAACCGCTGGCCTGACGGAACCGCCGGGCGCCCGCATGAGTAGCCTCCATCCCTCGGACCTGCAGGACATCGAAGTCCGCCTGTTCGTGCAGGCCATGCAGCTGCGCTACGGCTACGATTTCAGCGGTTACTCGCCAGCCTCGTTCAAGCGCCGCGTGCGCGGTGCCACCGAACACTTCGGCCTGGCCACGATCTCGCAACTCACGGAACGCGCGTTGCATGACGAGACCGTGTTGACACAACTGATCGCGCGTCTGTCGGTGCCGGTGACGGAGATGTTCCGCAACCCGGAGGTGTTCCAGCAGCTGCGCGAGGACGTGCTGCCGTGGTTGTCGAGCTTTCCTCAGTTCAACATCTGGCAGGCCGGCTGCGCCAGCGGCGAGGAAGTGTATTCGCTGGCGATCCTGCTGGAGGAAGCCGGCCTCTACGACCGGGCCCTGATCTACGCCACCGACTTCAACGAGCACGCGCTGGACCGCGCCCGTGAGGGTATCTACGCGGCACGCGACGCGCGACTGTTCTCGGAGAACTACCAGCGCGCCGGCGGCAGTGGCTCGCTGTCCGACTACTACGTGGCCGGCTATGACCATATCAAGCTCGACGCACGTCTGAAGCGCAACATCACCTTCGCCAACCACAATCTCACGGCGGACGGCGTGTTCTGCGAGGCGCATCTGATTCTGTGCCGTAACGTGCTGATCTACTTTTCCGACAACCTCAAGGATCGCGTGCTGACGCTGTTTCGCGACAGCCTGGCGCGGGGGGGCTATCTGTGTCTCGGCAACAAGGAATCGCTGATATTTTCCACGCTGGCGGACGAGTTCAAGCCGGTGAGCAGCGGTCACGCCTTCTACAGGCTACGCAGCACGAATGCCGTCTAGACGGTATCGGGCAGTGGTCATTGGCGCTTCGCTGGGCGGCTTTCACGCCCTGCGAACGTTGTTCGCGGTCCTGCACGGCCGCTTTCCCTGGCCGGTGATCGCGGTCCTGCACACCGCAACCGAAGACGTGTCCGACATGGCCCAGCTGTACGCCGCACGGACGCCGCTGAACGTATCCGAGGCGCCGGAGCGGGTCGCGCCGCAGGCCGGCAATGTCTATCTCGCGCCGGGCGGCATGCACTTGCTGATCGAAACCGACGGACGGTTCGCATTCTCCACCGAGGCGCGCGTGAACTTTTCGAGACCGTCGATAGACGTGCTGTTCGACAGTGCCGCAGACGTCTATCGTTCCGGGCTGATCGGAGTCGTGCTGACAGGCGCCAACGATGACGGGGCCCGCGGGCTGTCCGCGATCCGCTCACGCGGCGGGCTGGCCATCGTCCAGAACCCCGCGACCGCGGAAGCGCCCAGCATGCCGGCTGCCGCGCTGGATATCGCCGGCGCGGACTATGTGCTCGACCTTGAGAAGGTCGGGCCGCTGCTCAATCGACTTGCAGGACTGGACGCATGAATCAGCACATGGAAGGGACCAAGCCGAAAATACTGGTCGTCGACGACACACCGGCCAATCTGGTCGCAATGCGTCGGCTGCTGTCCAAGGTCGATGCCGAACTGGTGGAGGCGAATGGAGGCAACGAGGCACTGGCGGCCACGCTGGAGCACGAGTTCGCACTGATTCTGCTCGACGTACAGATGCCTGATATCGACGGTTTCGAAGTAGCCAGCCTGCTATCCGAGGAGGAAAGCACGCGCGACACGCCGTTGATCTTCGTCACCGCCGCCAGCAGCGACGAACTCAACCGGCTGCGCGGCTACCGGTCCGGCGCTGTCGACTACATCACCAAGCCGATCAACGACATGGTGCTGCTGTCGAAGGTCAATATTTTCCTCGACCTGTTTCGTGGTCGCCGCGAACTGGAGGTGCTGCTGGCGAGGCTCGCCGAACAGAACAAGCAGTTGGAGATCGAGGTCACCGAACGTCGGCGGCTGGAGGCGCTGGCGCGCCATCAGGCCGGCCATGATCCACTGACCGGGCTACCCAACCGCATGTTGTTTCATGACCGGCTGGCGACGGCGATCGAGCGTAGCCACCGCAGTGGACACGTGTTCGCACTGGCCTACATCGACATCGACGGGTTCAAACCGGTCAATGATCAGCACGGGCACGATGCGGGCGACGAATTGCTCAAGAGCATCGCGCAGAGGATGCGAACGATGACGCGTACCGAAGACACGGTCGCTCGTCTGGGCGGAGACGAGTTCGCGGTGATCATGGAGGGCTTTGTCGACCAGACGACGGCGGCCTTGCGTCTGGCCGAGGACATCTGCGTGTCTTTGCGCGAGCCGTATCAGCTGAGCGCTGGTGAACCGGCGACCTCGGTCGAAGTCGAGGTCGGTGCAAGTCTCGGGCTTGCGCTGTTCCCGACCAACGCCGTGGATGCCGACGGCTTGGTACGGGCGGCCGATCGGGCGATGTACGCCGCCAAGCGCGGCGGCAAGAACCGCTGCGTCGTCGCCGACTGAGTTCTTCGGACTCAGTCGGCGCCGGTGTTGACCAAAGACGCCAGTTCGTCGCGACTGGACACGGCCAGCTTGGTGTAGATGCGCTGCAGGTGGTTGGAGACCGTGGACGGAGAGATGTCGAGATCGCGTGCCACGGACTTGTAGCTGCGCCCCGAGGCGATCGCATCCGCGATCTCACGTTCCCGATCCGTCAGGCCTTCAAGTGCGCCACGCTCCCAGATGCGGACATAGGCCAGATCCTTGTCGACCTCCACGAACACGGTGAGGCGACCCACCGTGATCTCGCTGCGCATGGTGTCGTCCGGAATGTCGAACGGCAGGGGGCCGCCGCGCCAGCTTGGGAAATGTTTCTGGATCATCGACAGGAACGAATCCTGCGCGTGGTAAACGCGACCCTCGCTGTCCACCAGCGCGGTCGGCCGGCTCCAGTGCCTGGCCGTGGGGCGCGCGGCATTGAGGAAGTAGGACTGCGTCGCGGCGGCGATCATCAGCGGCGCGGCGCGCGCCAGCAGGTACTTCGCCTCACTGCCGAATGGTGGATCATCAAGGCTGCGGAACAGCGCGATCTCGGTACACAGCCCGGTGAGTTTGTCTTCCACGCGAATGGCGAGGATACGGCCCAGACCGAGTGGCTCCAGCACTCTTCGGTTGAAGGACTCAACACGCAGTTGTTCGTCGCTGATCAGGTCTTCGAGCGCCACTGCAACACCGGGCTCGGCGCCGATCGCCGCGTACACGGCGATGTTGGCGCGATTGCGCGACAGCACCGCCGCCGTGGTCGGCGGCAGATTGACCAGCGTCTGGCTGTGCGTGATTTCTGACACGATGTGACCGCGACGCCACATCGCCCCCGTTGCCGGGATCATCTGCAAGAGCTCCTTGAGCAACCATTCGCGAAAAGTACGTCCATCGACGCAAATAGCTCCTTCGAAGAAGAGCCGCGCCAGACTGGTGGTGTCCATATTTCTTAGCCCCCCGAGCTGCAAAGCGGTTGATGAATTGCCGCCATTCTAACGCGTCCGAAGTTCCCTAAACGTTTTTGGGGTAGTTTTGCCTAACCTGTCTAGGGGATACCGGGCGGCCGAAGATTGCTGTCATGGCAAGCATTCCAGGCATTTCCCGATGTCCTGCTTAGATAATCGCTTGACCGCTTCTGCACTAGCCCCCGTATGGGGTGTTCGCTCCGGACTCTAGTCATGCTGGCGCCTTGGGTACGTGACTTTTGGATAGGTCCGGACTAGGGTGAGCGTCGGAACCCGTGCGGGAAGCAAACGGGTCGTCGGGGGCGGCAAAGGAATGCTTGTCGTCAGGGGAACAGGGATGTTGAATCGATCCATCAGTCGGTGGCGCGCAGCGTTTTCGATGCTTTGCGCATGGTCGTGCCTACAAATCGGGCCGGCGTGGGCCCTGGATTTCGAAGGGCAGGCCGCGACCGACCTGGCCCGGTTCCAGGATCTTCTGGAAGTGGCCAAACTGCGGGATGCGCACGAGATCGAGCTGCCGGTTGCCGGTGGCAATCTGGAAGTCACCGTGCGTGCCGGCAAGGTTTCCGATCAGGACTGCCACTACTACGAAACCCTGCGCAAGCGCAGCGGCCGCCAGCCGGCGACGCTGCGCATCTGGCGGTCCGCCCATGCGTTGCCGTGCGCACGACTGGCCGATGATCTGCGGGCCAATCTGACGACCTTCGACATCGAACCTTCGGGCCTCGTCAGAACCGCGATCTCGCCGGTTTCGGCCGACGGACAGGCTGGGTCGGCACATGTCGCATTGACCGCCGGTGCACGAATTCGCAGCGAGCCGTCGTTGCAGTCGCGCATACTCAAGGTCAGGCCCACTCGCAGTGAAGCCGAGGTGGGTCCGTTGACGGCCGGTGACTGGCATCCGGTGCTGGAACACGGACGCGTGATCGGCTACGTTCACCGCGCCGTGGTCGAGCGGCTCAGTTCAGGCTGAGATCGCGCCCCTTTTTGACAACAGACACATTACTGTGGACTTCGAGGAATACCGGCGACATGACGCCGTAGGCCTTGCGGCGCTGGTCGCTCGCGGAGAAGTGTCGGCCGAGGCCCTGCTCGAACTGGCCCTGGCGCGCAGCCGCGAAGTCGGCCCCAGGATCAATGCGATCGTGCACGACCTTGGCGATGCGGCACGCTCGCAGTTGGCTCGGCGCGCGTCTGCCGGTGCATTGGCAGGCGTGCCCTTTCTGGTCAAGGACGTGACGCAGGACATCGAGGGTGTGCCGACAATGGCCGGCAGCCGTGCGCTGACGGGCGCCGTGGCGCCGGCGACGGTGACGGCCGTGCGGCGCTGGATGGAGGCCGGTCTCATTGTCTTCGGAAAGACCGCGACACCGGAATTCGCCCTCAAGGGCATCACTGAAGCCCGCGCCTATGGCGCCACGCGCAACCCCTGGAACCTGGCGCGGACGCCGGGCGGCTCCAGCGGCGGCGCGGCGGCCGCGGTCGCCGCCGGCATCGTGCCGATGGCCGGTGCCAACGATGGTGGCGGTTCGATCCGGATTCCGGCTGCGTACTGCGGCCTGTTCGGTCTGCGTCCCTCGCGTGGCCGCGTGCCGATGGGGCCGACCTACGGTGAACTCTGGGACGGCGCGAGCAGCGATCTGGTGGTGTCGCGCTCGGTGCGCGACAGCGCACTCGCGCTTGATCTGGCGCAAGGCGCCGATCGCGGGGCGCCGTTCGTGATCGCGCCGCCACAGCGGCCGTATCTCGACGAACTGACGATCGACCCGCCGCCGCTGCGCATCGGCTTCCTCACACGCTCGCCGATCGGCACACCGGTGGACGCCGCCTGCGTCGGGGCCGTGGAGCACACGGCAGTGCTGCTCGAATCGCTGGGGCACCGTGTCGAGCCTGCCGAACCGGACATCGATGGCGCCGCGCTCGCCGACAGTTATCTGCGCATGTATTTCGGACAGGTGGCGGCCGATGTCGAACGTGCGCGCAGGCTGACCGGACGCAATGACTTCGAGGCGGAGACGCGGGCGCTGGCGGCGCTGGGACGATCGATGAACGCGGGCGAATACGTCGCTTCGCGGCGCCGCTGGAACGTCTTCGCGCGGGCGCTTGGTGACTACCACCAGCGCTACGACCTGCTGATGACGCCGACCGTGGCGATGCCTGCCGCGCGCATCGGCGAACTCGAACTCTCATCCGGCAAGCGGCTGATGATCTCGCTGATGCTGGGCTTGCGCGCCGGCCGCCTCGCGCTCAAGTCCGGCATGGTCCGGCAGCTTGCGCAGGACAGCCTGCAACGCACACCGTTCACACAGTTGTCCAACCTGACCGGCACGCCGTCGATGTCGGTGCCGCTGTACTGGGACGGCGAGGGCATGCCGGTGGGCGTGCAGTTCGTCGCCGCCTTCGGCGGCGAGGATCGGCTGCTGCAACTGGCCGGGCAGCTGGAGCGTGCGCAGCCCTGGTTCGATCGCGTGCCGACCGACTCCAAGACCGCCTGAGCGCTGGGCTACAGCGCCTTGATCCGGTCTTCCTGAACCCGCAGTGCCTCAAGATCCGCGCGCTGCTTGGCGACACGTTGCCGCGCGCCGTCCTGGACGTGCTCCGGGGCCTTGCCAAAGTTGGGATTGGAGATCTGCACTTCGCCCTTGGCGAGGTCGGCTTCGACCTTCGCGATCTGCCGGCCCAGACGCGCCAGCTCGGCATCCTTGTCGATCAAGCCCTTGATCGGCACCAGCAACTTCATCTGGCCGAGCAGGGCCACCGCCGATTCCGGCGCGACTTCGTCGGATTCCAGGAACATCGGGTCCTCGACCCGGGCCAGGAATTCGATCGCCACGCGCATGCGCTGGGTGCGGTCGGCATCGGCGGCCGTGGCGTTCTGCAACAGCAGCGGCAGCGGCTTGCCGGGCGCGATGTCCATTTCGCCGCGAATCTGGCGGATGCCGAGGATGAAGGCCTTCATCCATTCGATATCGGCTTCGGCGGTTTCGTCGATGCGGCTGGCGTCGGCGCGCGGATAGGGCTGGTGCATGATCGTGTCGCCCGCGGCCGCCGCCAGCGGGGCGATGCGTTCGCGCACTTCCTCGGTGATGAACGGCATCAGCGGGTGCAGCAGGCGCAAGGACGTTTCGAGCACACGCACCAGGGTGCGGCGGGTGCCGCGTTGCTGCGCTTCATTGCCGGACTGCAGCGCCGGTTTGGCCAGTTCCAGATACCAGTCGCAGTACTCGTTCCAGACGAACTGGTAGAGCGCCTGGGCGAGCAGGTCGAAGCGATAGCTTTCGAAGTGCCCGGTGACTTCGGTTTCGAGCTTCTGCAGGCGCGACACGATCCAGCGGTCCGCGACCGACAGTTCGAACTCCAGCGTCGCGTCCTGCCCGCAATCCTGATCCTCGCAATTCATCAGCACGAAGCGCGCGGCGTTCCAGATCTTGTTGCAGAAGTTGCGATAGCCGTCGGCGCGGCTGGCGTCGAAACGGATGTCGCGGCCGGGGCTGGCGAGCGCGGCGAAGGTGAAGCGCAGCGCATCCACGCCCAGCGGCGGGATGCCGTCCGGGAACTGCTTGCGCGTGGTCTTTTCGATCTTCTGGGCGAGCTGCGGCTGCATCATGCCGCTGGTGCGCTTGGCAACGAGGTCTTCGAGGCTGATGCCGTCGACGAGATCCAGCGGGTCCAGCACATTGCCCTTGGACTTGCTCATCTTCTGGCCTTCCGCATCGCGGATCAGACCGGTGACGTAGACCTCGCGAAACGGCGGTTTGCCGGTGAAGTACAGGCCCATCATCACCATTCGCGCGATCCAGAAGAAGATGATGTCGAAGCCGGTGACGAGCACGCTGGTCGGGTAGTAGCGCGCTAGGTCCTCGGTATTTTCAGGCCAGCCCAGGGTCGCCAGCGGCCACAGGTCGGACGAGAACCAGGTGTCGAACACGTCCTCGTCCTGTCGCAGTGAGGCGTCAGGGCTGAGGCGTGAGGCGTACTTCCCGCGGACTTCGTCCTCGCTGCGGCCGACGTAGACATTTCCGGCTTCGTCGTACCAGGCCGGGATGCGGTGGCCCCACCACAGCTGGCGGCTGATGCACCAGTCCTGGATGTTGCCGAGCCACTGGTTATAGGTATTGATCCAGTTCTCGGGCACGAAGCGGATCGTGCCGTTCTCGCCGAAGGCCTCCAGCGCCGGGCGGGTGATGCGCGCCATGCCGCCGGGGCGGCCGTCGTCCTGGGTTTCGCGCGTGAGGTCCACGTACCACTGATCGGTCAGATAGGGCTCCACCACCGAACCGCTGCGGTCGCCGTGCGGCACGGTCTGCTTGTGGTTCTCGACCTTCTCGAGCAGGTCCAGGGCTTCAAGGTCGGCGACGATGCGACGTCGTGCCTCGAAACGGTCCAGACCGCGATAGGCTTCGGGTACGCTGTCGTTGAGCGTCGCGGTCGGCGTCAGAATGTTGATCAGCGGCAGGCCGTGGCGCTGGCCCATGGCGTAGTCGTTGAAGTCGTGCGCCGGCGTGATCTTGACGCAGCCGGTGCCGAAGTCCTTTTCCACGTAGTCGTCGGCGATGATCGGGATTTCGCGGTCTGTCAGCGGCAGGCGAATGGTCTTGCCGACCAAGGACTGATAGCGCTCGTCTTCCGGATGCACCGCCACGGCGGTGTCGCCGAGCAGGGTTTCCGGGCGCGTGGTTGCCACCACCAGATGGCCGCTGCCGTCCGCCAGCGGATAGCGCAGATGCCAGAGTTTGCCGTCGACATCCTTGGATTCGACTTCCAGATCGGAGATCGCGGTCTGCAGCACCGGGTCCCAGTTGACCAGACGTTTGCCGCGATAGATCAGGCCGTCCTCGTACAGGCGCACGAAATGTTCGGTCACGGCCTTCGAGTAGGCCGGGTTCATCGTGAAGTTCTCTCGCGACCAGTCCACCGAATTGCCCATGCGGCGGATCTGGCGCGTGATGGTGCCGCCGGATTCCTCCTTCCAGGCCCAGACGCGTTCGAGGAAGGCTTCGCGACCGAGGTCCAGCCGCGATTCACCCTTGGCGGCGAGTTGGCGTTCCACCACCATCTGCGTGGCGATGCCGGCGTGATCGGTGCCGGGCACCCACAGCGCATCGCGTCCGGCCATGCGCTGATAGCGCGTCAGCGCGTCCATGATCGTGTGCTGGAAGGCATGACCCATGTGCAGCGTGCCGGTGACATTCGGCGGCGGAATCACGATCGAGTACGGATCGCCCTTGCCGCTGGGCGCGAAGGCGCCGCTGTCTTCCCAGGACTGGCGCCAGCGCGCCTCCACGGTTTTCGGTTCGAATGCCTTGTCCATGCCTGCTTTACACAAATGAATCGGCGGCCTGGAGCGGCCTGACCGAACAACGGGATCGTATTGAGATCGGGTGTGCGCCGCGCGGCGGCGCACTTGGGTCGCGCATTTTAGCTGGAATGCGTGGTCCGGACCGGATCGCCCCGCGGCGTTTCGTCACGCCCCGTCACGGGCTTGCGCACATTCAGTTCGTTTGGCGGTCCGCCAGGCGGCCGCTGCGGACAAAGCTCAGCCAGATCACGGACAGCAGCGCGGCGGCGAGCAGCGTGGCCGCCGTGCCGCCCTGCTGCCGCGCAAACCCGCCGATCAGGTTGCCGATGGCCGCACCCAGCACTTGGGCGGTATTGAACACGCCGAGCGCCAATCCGCGTTGTCGCGGCGCGGCGACGTGCGACACCAGGGCCGGCATCGTCGCCTGCAAATAGCCGTACGCGATGAAAAACAGCACGATCGTGATCACCAGCATGGCGCGTGATTGCAGGGCGATCGCCGCCAGACCGAGTGACAGCCCGAGCAGGCCCACCGCGCCCTGAAACATCAGGCCCCGTACCGGGGTCAGACCTTGCCAGCGCAGCAAGGGCCAGACCAGCAGCAGCGAACCGAGCAGCACCGGCAGGTAGAACATCCAGTGCCGGGCGGCCGGCAGGCCGAGTGTGTCGACCAGTGCGAACGGCATGGCGGCGAACAGGCAGGTCATCATGGCGTTGAGCAGAAACACGCCGCCGTTGAGACCGAGCAGCCGGCGTTCGCGCAGGGTCCGGAGCGCGCCATCGTTGGTCGTCGCCCATGCAGGCGCCTGTATCGGCGCCTTGCCTACACCGGCCAGCAAGACCGGTATCGAGAGCAGTGCGAGCACACCGGTGAGGGTAAAGATTCCCTTGACGCCGATACTGCCGGCCAGCACCGGCCCCAGCACCAGGGCCAGTACGAAGGACAGTCCGACACCGGCGCCGTGCACGGCCATCGCCTGGGCGCGTACCTCGTCGCGGGTGGTGTCGGCCAGCCAAGCTGCAAGGACCGCCGACACCGCACCGGCACCCTGCAGCGCACGCCCCAGCATGATCCATTGAATGTCCTGCGCGCGGCCCGCGACAAAGCTCCCGACGGCCAGCAGCAGCACACCGCCGATGACAACCGGTTTGCGCCCGAAGTGGTCCGAGGCGATGCCGAACGGGATCTGCAACGGCGCCTGCACCAGTCCGAACAGGGCGATGGCCAGACCCACCTGGATCGCCGTGGCGCCGCCCGGGAGCTGGTCCGCATAGAGCGCGAGCACCGGCAGAATCGCGAACATGCCCAGCATTCTCAGCACGCTGACAAAGGTCAAGGCGCACGCGGCGCGCCATTCTCGGGCATTCACGGGACGGAAAACTCGGCGGGAAAGGTGAAATGTATCTCGGTTCCGGGGGCGCTGCGGACGAGTGATGATCGCCAAGCTGATAGGCTGGCCACGCAAACCGCACGCGCCGAATGATGGATCGAGGGGGGCTCGATCAAATATGCAAGACCAGCCGACGATAATTCCGCGCGAGGCGCTCGACTTCGGTCTCCACGCCGAGATTCCGCGCTACTGGTTCGCCGATGATCCATTCTGGACGCGTTTCTTCGATGCCTGCTCGATGCGTTTTCCGGCCGGCGAGCGCTTCTTCGTGCAGTGCGTCCGTGACTTTGCGAGCCGTGTCGACGATCCGGAATTGGCGCAGGCGGTGAAGGATTTCGTGCGTCAGGAAGGCCAGCACTCGATGGAGCACGCCCGCTACAACGAGCGTCTGGCGGTTCAGGGCATGCCGGTGGCCGAGGTCGACCGGCGCAGCCGCAAGGCCTTGGACACGTTCCGCAAAATCATGCCGAAAAAACTGACTCTCGCGCTGACGGCGGCGGGTGAGCATATGACCTCGATCACCTCGCACTGCCTGTTCGAGCGCGGCCGGGATGTGTTTGCCGACGCTGATGAGCGCGTGGTGGCCCTGTTCACTTGGCATGGCGCCGAAGAGATCGAACACAAGGCCGTCGCCCTGCGCGTTCTGCGGGACGCCGCGCGCGGCGGCTATGTGCTTCGGGTCGGCGCGATGGGCTACATCAGCCTGCAGTTCTTTCTGCACACCTTTTTCGTGATGCAGCTGATGTTCAATGCCGATGGTCTGCCGTATCGGAAGCAGGCGCGCCTATGGGCCAGGGGGCTCAACGAACTGTTCGGTCGGGGCGGTCTGTATACCTCGATGCTGGGGCACTATCTGGCGTACTACCGTCCGGGTTTCGATCCCTGGGATCATGGGGGCATGGTCGAATATCAGCGCTGGCGTTCGGTCTACGAGGAAACCGGCGACGCACTTCTTGCCTGCCGCGCCGTGGTCTGGCCGGAAAGACCGCCCGTCCGGGCCGTGGCATAGTTCAAGCACCGAACCCGGACGATTCCCATGTCGAACAGCGCGCCTGCTCCGGTCGCCTATCGAAATCTCGCATCGAGGCTGTTGCTTTCTCGACAATGGGAGGGTCAGCATGCGGTGCCCGCGGGCGAACCGCCCAGCGCCCGGTTGATGAAGCTGCTGAGCCGCAGCCTGCTCAAGGCGGACACGCGCGGCATCGAGATCGAGGCGCCGGTGTTCATCATCGGCACGCCGCGTTGTGGCTCGACGATGCTGATGCAGCTGCTGGCGGCGAACGAACGCATCGCCTATTTCACCCACACCATGAACATGTTTCGCGATCCGCGGAGCTTCTATGCCGTGGAATGGCTGCGCCGCAAGCTGCGTCTCGACGTGCGCGGCGAACGTTATCTGCGCGACAGCGTTTATGTCGACGGCAGCTCGCCGTCGGAGGCGATGGGCTTCTGGGGCGAGGCGCTGGACATGGACCCGTGCACGCTGAGTCGCAGTCCCCGTCGTATCGACGACTTTGCGCCGGAGCGCATCGACTGGATTCGGGACTCGATTCGGCAGGTGATCGCGTGTTCGCGTGAACGCGGCGCGCGGCGTTTCCTCAGCAAGTGTCCGGCGCTGCTGACCGAGGTGCTGTTGCTGCAGGACATCTTCCCGGACGCGCGCTTCATCTACCTGGTCCGCGACGGGCGCATGGTCGCCAATTCGATGCTCAAGTTGTTCCGCCGTCAGCGCGAACAGGACATCAAGGTGGATCATCCGCTGTTCCGCGAGCAGCCGTTCGTGCCTTATCCGCGCGTGCCCGCGCTGGAACAGGCGGCGGACGAATACGGGCTCGACGATCTGCGCACCACGGCCACGGTGTGGGACGACTCGGTGAAGCTGATGAACCAGCTGCGGCCGCAGCTCGAGCATTGCTACGAAGTTCGTTACGAGGACGTGCTGCACAATCCGCGCGAGCAGATGCGCCTGATCCACGAGTTCTGCAAGCTGCCGTCACCGAAGAACGAGGCCTATCGGCAGCAGATCGATCAGGTGGGCGTGATTCATCACCGCAACCGCTATGGCGGCTTCGACGTGGTGGAGTCGATCGCCGGCGACAGTCTGCGCCAGTACGGCTATCTCTAACGGCCGTGCCGCAAGCCGCACCGGCCGTATGAATCGCCTGCGGCATGGCCGTCCCCCCAGCCACCGCTCCCGCAAGCGGGCGAGGGTAGGTCGGCATCACGCCGCGCGTGATTCACGATAAGGCCGGGCCCGCCGATCGCCGACGGGCCGGGCACCGCGCTCGCTCAGAGAAACATGCCGCCCGACGCCTCGATGCGCTGGCCGGTGATCCAGCTGGCTTCCGGCGACAGCAGCATCGCCATCGCGTCGCCGATATCGTCCGGTAGGCCGGCGCGGCCGAGCGCGGTCTGCGAAGCGACGAAGCGGTTGAGCTGCGCATTGTCGCGTACCGCGCCGCCGCCGAAATCGGTCTCGATGGCGCCGGGGGCGAGCACGTTGACCGTGATGTGGCGCTCGCCGAGTTCCTTGGCCATGTACCGGCTCAGCACCTCGACGCCGCCTTTCATCGTCGCGTAAGCGGCGTAGCCCGGCAGTGAAAAGCGCGCCAGTCCGCTGGAGACGTTGAGAATGCGGCCACCGTCAGCGATCAGCGGCAGCAGGGTCTGCGTCAGGAAAAACGGCCCCTTGAGATGGATGTTCACCATCTGGTCGAACTGCGCCTCGCTGGTCTCGGCGTAGGGCGCATGCACGCCGATGCCGGCGTTGTTGATCAGGAAGTCGAAGTCCTCGCGTTGCCAGATCTCGCGCAGGCTGGCGCTTAGCTGCTCGGCAAAATTCGTGAAAGAAGCGTTGTTGCCGACATCCAGCGGCAGCGCGACGGCGCGTCGGCCGGCAGCCTGGATCTGTTCGACCACGGCCTGCGCTTCCTCGCGCTGGCTGCGGTACGTGAGGATCACATCGCGGCCGTGCTGCGCCAGCTTGAGCGCGGCGTCGCGGCCGAGGCCGCGGCTGCCGCCGGTGATCAGGACGATTTTGGGGGAATTGCTCATGGTCTTGCTCCGTTGAGGGATAGCGTGGAGCCAGCTTATTGATTCAAATTTGTCTGATAAACAGGTTTTGTTTGATATAACTGTTCATGAATTTGAAACAATGATCGGCAATGAACGAACTCGAAGCCATGCGGATCTTTGTTCGCGTGACCGAGCAGGCCAGCTTCACGCGCGCCGCCGACGGCTTGGGTTTGCCCAAGGCCAGTGTCTCGACGGCGGTGCGGCGCCTGGAAGCGATGCTTGGCACGCAGTTGCTGCACCGGACCACGCGCAGCGTGCGGCCGACGGCGGACGGCCAGCAGTTCTACGATCGCTGCCGGGACCTGCTGGCGGATTTCGACGAACTGCAGTCGATGTACCGCAGCTCACCGCAGACCCTGCGCGGGCGTCTGCGCGTGGACATGCCCGGCGGACTGGCCCTGGCCACGGTCATCACGCGATTGCCGGAATTCCTCGACCGGCATCCGAATATTCAGGTGGAACTGAGCTGTACCGACCGCCGCGTGGACGTGGTGCGCGAAGGCTTCGATTGCGTGCTGCGCATCGGCGCGCTGCCGGACTCCAGCCTGGTTGCACGGCCGCTGGGGCAGCTTCGCAGCGTCAACTGCGCCAGCCCCGGTTATCTGCAGCGCTACGGTGTGCCGCGGACGCTGGACGATCTGGCGGCGCACCGCATCGTCCATTACGTCGGCACCCTGGGCAGCAAGCCGCCGGGCTGGGAGTACTTCGACGGTACGCGCTGCCATTTCATCGACATGCCGAGCGTGCTCACCGTCAACAGCGTGGACGCGTATCAGGCGGCCTGTCTCGCCGGACTTGGCATGATTCAGGTGCCTGCGGCCGGCGAACGAAGCCTGCTCGACAGCGGCCGTCTGGTCGAAGTGCTGCCCGACTATCCGGCCGAGCCGATGCCGGTGTCACTGGTGTACCCACAGCGCCGCCACTTGCCGCAGCGCGTGCGTGCATTCATGGACTGGGTGGCGGAGATATTGGCGCCCAGCCTAGACCGTGCCTGAGCGTGGCCGACCCTCAGAGCCCGGCCGTGGTGTGCTCGGCCTTGGCGCCAGGCCCGCGATCGCGGATGTCGATATCCACTTCCACCATCATGCCGGGCCCGATCAGCTCGGTCGGCCCCCGGTCCAGGCTGATGCGCACCGGCACGCGCTGCGTGATCTTGGTGAAATTGCCGGAAGGGTTCGGGTCCGGCAGCAGCGCGAACTGGCTGGTGGCGGCACGGCCGATCACTTGGACCTTGCCCGAGAAGCTCTCGTCCGGATAGGCGTCCACGGTGATCGCGACCGCTTGGCCGATGCGCAGCTCGCCGATGTCGGTTTCCTTGATGTTGGCGTCCACCCACAGCTTGTCCGGGTTGTGCATCATCAGGATCGGCTGGCCGGCGGCGACGTATTCGCCCTGGTCCACCAGGGTCTTGTTGACCACGCCGTCGATCGGGCTGGGCACCACCAGATCGTGCAGACGCAGCTGTTCCTGCTCCAGCTCTGCCTCGGCATGCGCCAGTTCCTGACGCGCCACCTGCAGTTCGACGCGCAGCACGTCCGGATTGGGCAGCGGCATCTGCGAGCCGTTGATGAGATAGCCGACCTGTGCGTTGTCCGCCTCCGAGCGGCTGACCTCGACCTGCTGGTGGGCCTGCTCGTATTCGGCCTCGGCGGCCTGGAAGGCGTAGTAGTCACGGTCGCGCTGCTGCTGCGAAATCGAGTCATTCCCGAGCAGGCGCTCGGAGCGCGCAAGATCCTTTTCCGCCTGAATCTTGCGCGCCTTGGCCGCCTGTTCGGCGGCGCGGCTGGCCGCGAGTTCCTGGCCGCTCACATTGACGCCGCCCTGGAACTGCCGCTGCGCCAGCTTCAGACGGGCCTGCTCGTAGTCGACGCGTGCCTGCATCGTGGCCACGTTCGCTTCCAGGGTCCGGCGCTGGCGTTCGTCGGCGGCGCTGTAGAGTTTCGCCACCGAGCTGCCCTTGGCGAGATGATCGCCGGCCATGATCGAGAATTCGTCGATCCAACCCGGCAGTCGGCTGCTCACCGTGACCTGGTTCGCCATTACCCGCGCATCCTGCGCGCTGACGTGGGTGAGTCCGTGGTGGATGGCCAGGGCACCCCAGGTCAGGCACAGCAGAACCAGCAAGCCGGTGGCGGCCAGTTTGACCGGCTTGTAGCGGCTGCCGGGTTCAGGGCGTGGATGTGGGGAATTCATGCGTTGCTTCCTCGAATCGGATGTCGTGATTCCGGCTCCGGCATTACGCACGGGCCGTGTGTTGCCAACGGCTGAGCAGCAGGGCGGGAACGGCGACCACCGTCAGGCTGGCCACGAGCAGCCAGAAGCCATCCTGGTAGCCGAGCGTCGAGGCCCAGATCGCCTCGGTGCGCTGCGTGAGGTAGGCCGCCACCGCGGACTGCTGCGGCGCCGGAACGCCAAGCTGCCCGGCCAGATGCGCCAGCTGGCCCAGCTGTTGCTGGGCCATGCTGTTGTCGGCATTGACGCCGGCATTGAGATGTTGCCCGTGCAGGGCGGTCCGGCGATCGAGGATGATCACCAGCAGGGAGGTGCCCAGCGCGCCACCCAACTGCAAGGCGAAATTGATCGTGCCGGAACCGTAGCTCGCCAGATCCGCGGACAGTGACGCAATCGAGCGCGACAGGATCGGCGGCGGAAACGAGGCCATGCCGACCGACAGCACCGCCATCGACGTGGCCAGCGCGGCGAACGAGGTGTTCCAGTCCATCTGCGCCATGTGCCAGACCGAAAACACCGCGCAGGCCAGCCCCGGCAGCGTGATCCAGTGATTGGGGATGCGGTCGCTGAGGCGGCCGACCAGCGGCACCAGCACGGCCAGCACCAGTGTGGATGGCAGGAATATCTGTCCGGCGCTGATCGGGCTGTAATGCAGGATGGACTGCACGAACTGCGGCAGCAGGTACATGATTCCGTAGAAGGTGCCGCCGAACAGGAACATCGCGATCGCGCCGGCCAGGAATACGCGGTTGGAGAAGACCTCCAGATCCAGCAATGGACGTACCGCGCGCTTCTGCCAGACGATGAACGCTGCGGTGCACAGCGCCCCCAGGCCGAACAGCTCCAGCACGCGCGGATCGTTCCAGCCCCAGCGCTGACCGTTGGACAGCGCAGCCAGTACCGCGAAGATCGCGACAAAGGCCAGCACCGCGCCACGCCAGTCGAACGGCGGGCGCTCGCCGCGGTGTTCGCGTCCGGGCAGGAAGAAGTAGCCCATGACCACGCCGGCCACGCACACCGGCAAGACGATGAAGAACACATGGCGCCAGGAGTAGTTCTCGACCAGCCAGCCGCCGACCACGGTCGCCAGCGTCAGCGGCAGACTCAGGCTCATGCCGTACAGCGCGGTGGCCATGCCACGCGACTGTGGCGGGTAGATCGCGAACAGCGCCTCCATCGCCACCGGCCGGATCAGGCCGGTCATCGCGCCCTGCAGTACCCGTGCCGCTACCAGCGCGGCCATGCCTTCGCCCAGGCCGCCGAGGATCGAGGCGGCGATGAATACCAGCAGCAAGCCCATGAATGTGGCGCGCTGGCCTACGGCGGAGACCAGCCAGGGCGAGATCAGCAGCGACACCGTGGTGGAGGCGAGGAAGCCGGTCGACAGCCACTGCACCTGCGCGTCGCTCATGCCGAAGGCGCCCTTGATGTAGGGAATCGCGACGTTGACGATGGTGATCGACATGCCCAGGCCGACCAGCCCCAGCATCACCGTCAGGGTGACCCAGAGCCGGTAGCGCGGACCATATCGTTCGAACAGTTCTTCCAGTGGACTCATGCGTATTCGTTGCGACGGGACAGCATGCTTGCAGCCGGCCGCGGCGATCGCCACGACGGCATCAAGAGACTTGCCGATGCGTCATTCCCAGGCGGGCCGACCGTCACGAACGAGCAGGAACTCGACGGCAGGCAAATTGCTGACTAGGCAACTTATTGCGCGACATTCTAATGGAAATGCGCGTGGAATGCCGTCAGAGACCGGCCGGGTGGCTCAGGCGTCGCCGCAGGACGGGCCGTGCGTGACGAAACTGCGGCCGGTGGTCTCGCCCTGGATCAGGATGAAGACCTGATCGCGGTTTGCGCAGTTCATGCTGATCCGCCCCGGTCGGCGCGTGCAGGCGAGGATGCGGTCGGCGGCGTGTTCGCGGCCTTCCGAGTCCAGATACGGGCCCTTGTGGGTGACGCAGGAAAAGCCCTCGCTGCTCATCGCGGACTGCGCTTCGGCAACCGTGGAGCCCTTGGGCACGGCATCCGTCAGCGATTGTCGCGTAGCGTCATCGACCTCGGTGCTGAACAGACTGCAGGCGCTCAGTGACAGAACGAGCGCGAGGGTGAAGGCGATGTCTGCGGGTCGTCGCATCATGCGCGGGCTCCGAGCTTGTGTGAGGCCAGATCGTAGCCGCGATCACGATAGAACTTGAACCGTGCGCGCGACCGCGTGCGGGTTTCGGCGTCGCCGTGGACGATTTCCAGCACGCGTTGGAAGCGACTGAAGAAAGCGGGGACCTCATCGCCCAGATTCAGCAACACGTCGTGATGGCTGGAAGGCGGATCGCCGGCGCCGATCAGCACCGACGCCAGCGCCATGTCCTCGCCCTTGGTCTCGACGCGCTCATGCGAGACGAAGCTGCCCTGCTTGAAGGTCCAGAGTGCCGCGTCGATGTCGTCCGCCAGCGCCGGGTTTGGCACATAGGCGTAGATTCGAAGCCGTTCGCCGGCCGCCCGCTCACACAGCCGGCAGGCCGTCAGCACCGGGCCGATATCCTCGGTTTCGGGCAGCACGTAGAAGTCGACGCGGGTCATGCCGGAGAAGCCGGGACCCGGGGCCCGGGACCGGGGACCCGGGGGGTGCGGCTCGGTGCGGGCTTCACCCTTCCTTCTTCGCCGCGAAATCCAGCAGGAACTGCATCAAAAGCCCTACCGGTCGACCGGTCGCACCCTTGGGGCTGGACTTCCAGGCGCTGCCGGCGATGTCCAGATGCGCCCAACGCAGCTTGCGCGTGAAGCGGTGCAGGAAACTGGCGGCGGTGATCGCGCCGGCGTCGCGTCCGCCGACATTGGCCACATCCGCGAACGGCGAGCGCAGCTGTGTCTGGTATTCCTCCCACAGCGGTAGCTCCCAGGCGCGGTCGCCGATGAAGTCGCCGGCGTTGAGCAGGCGTCGTGCCAGCCCCGGCTGGTTGCTGAACAGGCCGGTGGCGTGCTGACCCAACGCGACCACGCAGGCGCCGGTGAGCGTCGCCATGTCGACCACGTATTCCGGATCGTAGTTCTTCTCGACATAGGTCAGAGCGTCGCAAAGAATCAGGCGGCCTTCGGCATCGGTGTTGAGCACTTCGATGGTGAGGCCCGACATGCTGGTGACGATGTCGCCCGGCTTGAGCGCCTGGCCGTCCGGCAGATTCTCGGAGGCCGGCACCACGCCGATCACGTTGATCGCCGGACCGAGTTCGGCCAGCGCCTTGAAGGTGCCGAGCACGCTGCCGCCACCGCACATGTCGTACTTCATCTCGTCCATCGCCGCCGCCGGCTTGATCGAGATGCCGCCAGCGTCGAAGGTCAGGCCCTTGCCGACCAGTGCGATCGGCTTCTCGCCCTTGGCGCCACCGTTGTATTCGAGCACGATCAGCTTCGGCGGCTGGCGGCTGCCGCGCGACACCGACAGCAGCGCGCCCATGCCGAGTTTTTCCATGTCCGCCTGTTCGAGCACCTTGGCCTTGACCGACTTGTACTGCTTGGCGAGACCCTGGGCGACGTCGGCGAGATAGCTCGGCGTGCAGTAGTTTCCGGGAAGATTGCCGAGATTCTTGGCCAGATCGACACCGGCGCCGATCGCCATGGCTTCGCTGAGCCCGCGTTCGGCGGCCGGCAGGTCGGAGCGGCGCGGCACGTCGAAGGTCAGCCGCTCCAGCTTGTAGACCGGAAGCGTGCGACGCGCTGCGGTGCCGCGGCATTCATCGAAACGGTAGTAGGTGTCCAGCGTACTGAGCATCGCCTGGAGTACGTTCCAGTGGAAATCGCGCCCCTTGACCGGCAGGTGCGTGAGGTAAGATGCCGCGTCGATTGCGCCGGTCTGGCGGACGGCGCGCACGGAGGTTTGGATCGCCTTGCGATAGGCCGCCTCGTTGAAATCGCGCTCGCGCCCCAGGCCGACAAGCAGCACGCGGTCGCCGAACATGTTGGGCAGGTTGTGCAGGACCAGCGTGGAGCCGGCCTTGCCGTCCATGTCGCCGCGGCGCAGCGCCGAACCGATGGCGCCTTCACTGACGGTGTCGAGCACCGCGGCGGCTTCGGTCGGCTTGCGCCGGTCGAAGATGCCAACCACGACGCAACCGACGCGTTGTTTTTCTGGATTTCCGCTTTTGACAAAATATTCCACGAAGGGCTCCGTTGAATCTGACCGGGTTTCGATTTTTGGACTTTGAGGGCGCCGCCGGGGGAAGCGGGGGTGTCGCGCGAACGCCGCGAAGTCTCGGCTTTTCCGGTGCATTTTTCGAATTCGCACCGGATTTTGAGCCCGCATTGTAATGAGCGACTCAAGAATCACCAAGCGGTGTCCCAGGCTTTGTGCAAACTGCTCAATTTGTCGTCGGCCGTCCATGGTCGGGAATGGGGGATTTTTGATCTCCGAATTCAAAACTTCTGGAGTGTGACTTGACCGGCGGTGTACTCAATCGTTACCTGATGCGGGAAGGGGCAGCATCCTGGCTGGCGGTCACCGGCGTATTGCTGGCGATCATGCTGTCCACTCGCTTCATCCGCTTTCTGTCGATGGCCGCGGCCGGCGAACTGCCGCGCCAGCTGCTGCTCAAGGTCGTTGGTCTGTCGGCCCTGCACTATCTGTTGATCCTGATTCCGGTGTCGCTGCTGCTGGGTGTGATGCTCGCACTGGGGCGGCTCTACAAGGACCAGGAGATTTCAGCGATGACCGCTTGCGGCGTCGGTCTGGGTGGTCTGTACCGGCCGTTCATTGGTCTGGCGCTGGCGCTGGCGGGCCTGACGGCGCTGCTTTCATTTCAGATTGGTCCCTGGTCTGGGCGCATCGTCGATCAACTGGTCAAGGATTCGCGTCGTCTGGTTCAATTCGCACCGTTCGAACCCGGAGCCTTCAAGGATCTCGGGGATGGCCGCGCGACGTTCTATACGCAATCGATGAGCGGCGATGCCGGCGAGCTCGAGAACATCTTCGTGCGAGTCGACGATCCCGAATACTCCGGCGTGATCACCGCACATGCCGGCGAGCAGGACATCGACAGCGAAAGCGGCGAGCGTAAGATCACGCTCACGGACGGCCAGCGCTACGTTGGCACGCCCGGGCGCGCCGACTACGAAATCATGCGCTTCAAGCGCTTCGGCATGCGTGTGCAGCCTCCCGACGTCCTGTACGTGGCGGGCAAGCGCAAGCTGGCGACGACTTCGGCGTTGCTGGCCTCCGGCGAACCGGAAGACCTGGCGGAACTGCACTGGCGCATTTCGGCGCCGATCGCGGTGCTGATCCTGGTGCTGCTGGCGGTGCCGTTGTCGCACGCCTCGCCGCGTTCGGGCCGCTACGGCAAGATCGTGCTCGGCATCCTGGTGTATCTGGTTTACTCCAACCTGCTGGCGCTGGGCCAGGTGGGCATTGCCGACGGCAAGATTCCCTCGGCGCTGGGCCTGTGGTGGGTGCACGCGATTTTCTTGGTGCTGGCGCTGGCGCTGATCGCGCAACGCGCCGGTTGGTTCGCACGCAGGCGCGCCTCATGAATCGTCTCGACCGCTACATCATCGCCAACGTGCTGGGCCTGACGGCGGTGACCGCGCTGGGGCTTACGGCGATCCAGACTTTCATCGCCTTCGTTTCCGAAGCCGGCGAACTGGGGGGTGATTTCGGCTTTGTCGAACTGGGCCTTTACATCGTGCTGCTGGTGCCCTCAGGCCTGCTGACGATGCTGCCGATGATCGCGCTGCTGGGCACCCTGTTGGGGCTGGGCGCACTGGCCAGCCAGGGTGAACTGGTGGCGATGCGCGCGGTCGGGGTGTCGGTGTTGCGACTGGGGCGCGCCACCACGCTGGCCGGCGTGCTGCTCGGCCTGGGCGCGTTCATGCTGGGCGACTGGGTGGCGCCGGCCGGGCAGCGTGCGGCGGATACCTTGCGTGACGTCGCCAAGCACGGCGTCGACCCGAACGCCGCGGCCGGACCGGTGTGGCTGCGGCAGGGCAACAATGTGATCCACATCCGCAGTCTGCTCGGTGAAGATCATGTGGCCGACGTCACGGCCTACACCCTCAACGACGACCTGTCGCTGGCCGCCGTGAGCCAGATCGACGATGGCCTTTATCAGGATGGGCGCTGGCGCCTTTCGGGTATCGAGCGCACCGAATTCGGCGACGACCGCACCACCGCCAATTCCATCGAACATGCGGACTGGACGAACGAGGACTTGCCGCCCGACGTGCTGCGTCTGTTCGTGCTGGAGGCGGAAAGTCTGTCGATGAGCGGCCTGGTGCGCCTGATCCACTACATGGATGACAACGGCCTCGACTCCGGCGGCTATCGGCTCTCGCTGTGGCGCAAGCTGATTGCGCCGATCAGCGTGGTGGTGATGATGCTGCTGGCGATTCCGTTCGTGCTCGGGCCACTACGCGATTCCGGCGCCGGCCAGCGTCTGCTGATCGGCATCCTGTTCGGGCTCGGCTACTGGATCGTCAACGAGGTTGTTGCCAGCACCGGTCAGATCTACGGTTGGCCGCCGATGCTCAGCGCCGGACTGCCGACCGCCCTGGTGGCGGTGCTCGCGGTCTGGCGCATGGCACGCTTTCGCTGAGGAAAATATGGCGATCGAGATCGAAAGAAAGTTTCTGGTGCGGGGCGACAGCTGGCGCGCTCAGGCGTCCCGCGCGCAGCCGATGCGTCAGGGTTATCTGGTGGAACCGGGCGGTCGCGCCTCGGTCCGGGTGCGCGTCGCCGGCGAACGCGCCCACCTCAACATCAAGGCCGCGATCGTCGGCAGCGCGCGCGCAGAATACGAATACGAGATTCCCCTGGCGGATGCCGAACCGATGTTGGCGAGCTTGTGCATCGGTCGTGTCGACAAGGTACGCCACTATCTTGAGCACGATGGCAGAACCTGGGAGATCGACGTCTTCGAAGGCGACAACGCCGGCCTGGTGGTCGCGGAGATCGAACTCGAAGACGAGGACGCGTCGTTCACGCGTCCGGCCTGGGTCGGCGATGAAGTGACCGATGATGCGCGCTACTACAACCATGCGCTGGCGCAGACTCCGTATAACCGTTGGCCGTGAACCGCCTGCTGGTCGATATCGCTGTGCAGCGTTTGCAGCTGCTCGACGCCCGTGGCGAGCGATTGGCCAGTTACGTTGTATCCACCGCCGCCAATGGTGCAGGCGAACGCGAGGGCTCCGGCTGTACCCCGCGCGGCCGGCACCGGATTCGTGCGCGAATCGGTGCGGGCGAGCCACTCGGTACGGTCTTCGTGGGGCGCCGAGCCACCGGCGAAATCTGGACGCCGCAACTCGCAGCGACGCATCCGCAGCGTGACTGGATACTGACGCGCATACTCTGGCTGTGCGGCTGCGAGCCGGGCTTCAATCGTTTCGGTGACTGTGACAGTCAACGCCGTTACATCTACATTCACGGTACGCCGGACAGCGAGCCGATGGGCGAACCGCGCTCGCACGGTTGCATCCGCATGCGCAATCGGGACATCGTCGAACTCTTCGACCGCGTCGGCGCCGGCACGCCGGTGGACGTGAACGACTAATACGAATCTAAAGATCAGGAAGCCCAGCGAACATGGCAACGATCGGACCGATCATGGCGGACGTCGGCGGGCTCGCGTTGAGCGACGAGGACCGCGATGTGCTCAAGCATCCGCTGATCGGCGGTGTGATCCTGTTCGCGCGCAACTACAGTGATCCGGAGCAGTTGCGCGCCTTGTGCAATGAGCTGCTGGCGCTCAAGCGTCCGCGTCTGTTGCTGGCAGTCGACCATGAGGGCGGCCGCATTCAGCGCTTTCGCGTGGGATTTTCGCGCGTGCCGAGCATGCGCAGCCTTGGAAAGCTCTGGGACGAAAGCTCGGTGCGCGCGCTGCACGCGGCGCAGGCCCACGGCGCCACGATCGCCCGCGAATTGACCGCATTCGGCATCGACCTGAGTTTTGCGCCGGTGCTGGATCTCGACCACGGCGTCAGCACGGTGATCGGCGACCGTGCTTTCGACGAAGATCCGCGCCGTGTGATTTCCCTGGCGCGGGCGTTCATCACCGGCATGGCCGAGTACGGAATGTCCGCGACCGGCAAGCACTTTCCGGGGCACGGCGCGATCGCCGCCGATTCGCATCTGGAACTGCCGGTGGATCGGCGCGCGATGGAGCAGATCGAGTCCCGCGACCTGGTGCCGTTCAAGGCCCTGATCCACGACGGCATCGCCTCGTTGATGATGGCGCACGTGCGTTTTTCGGCCGTCGACGAAACGCCGGCCAGCCTGTCGCGAAAGTGGATACGCAGCTACCTGCGGCGCAAGCTCGGTTACCAGGGCGCGGTGTTCTGTGACGATCTTTCGATGAAAGGCGCCGCCGTGGTCGGCGACGCCGTGGTGCGCTGCGAGATGGCGCTGGACGCTGGCTGCGACATGCTGCCGGTCTGCAACGACCGTGAAGCGGTGGTCCAGGTGCTGGATGCCCTGCCGGTCAAATCGCGGCCGGCGGCGAGCCGCCGGCTGGCTGCGGTCTATCGGCGCGAGGGCGCCCGCGGGTAGACTTCCGCCTCCTTCGACTGAACCCGCACTCAGCATGTCCGAACTGCTCGACGAGGTGCGACAGATTCGCGCCCAGGCCGATTGTCTGCACGATGAGGCGGCCGTCAACGCTGCCTACGACCGCCTGGCAGCCCGGCTCGCGGCCGAATACGCCACCCTCAATCCGATTCTGATCTGCGTCATGGTGGGGGGGCTGGTCACGACCGCGGAAGTCAGCCGGCGTCTCGACTTTCCGTTCGAGATCGACTATCTGCATGCCTCGCGCTATCGCGGCAAGACCACCGGTGGCGAACTGGTGTGGAAGGTCAGCCCGACACTGCCGCTGAAGGGACGGCACGTCGTGATCGTCGACGACATACTCGACGAGGGTCATACCCTCGCCGAAGTCCAGGGCGCGCTGCGCGCGCAGTTGCCGGAGTCGCTCAAGACCCTGGTGCTGGTCGACAAGACCCATTCACGGCGCGCGCCGGGTGTCAGCGCGGAGTTCGTCGGCCTCGAAGTGGCAGATCGCTACGTGTTCGGCGCCGGCATGGACTACAAGAGCTATTGGCGCCAGTTGCCGGGCATCTACGCCGTCGCCGAGCCGGATGACGCAGCGGAGTGAGCGCTAGATGATTGCTGTCATCGGTGGTACCGGCATGAACGAATGGCCCGGTCTCGTGATCGACGAGAGTCGCGGTATCGATACCCCCTACGGCACGCCATCGGGCCCCCTGCATCTGGGGCGCTGGAACGATCAGCCGGTGATTTTCTTCGCGCGCCACGGTGAGGGCCACAAGATCCCGCCGCATGCCATCAACTATCGCGCCAATCTGTGGGCCCTGTATTCGGTCGGCGTGCGCAGCGTGATTTCGATTTCCGCCGTTGGTGGCATTCACGAGTCCATGGGCCCGGCACAGCTCGCGGTGCCCGACGACCTGATCGACTACAGCTGGGGGCGCCGCCACAGCTATTCCGACGGTCCGCCGGATGCTTTGTGGCATGTGGAGTTTTCCGACCCGTATACGCCGCGACTGCGCGCCATTTTGCTGCGGGCTGCGGCCGATGCCGGTATCGAGCTTATGGACGGCGGGGTGATGGCGGTGACGCAGGGGCCGCGCCTTGAAACACCGGCCGAGGTGCGCCGTCTGCGTCGCGACGGTTGCGACATGATCGGCATGACCGGCATGCCGGAAGCGGGACTCGCGCGTGAACTCGGTCTCGAATACGCCAGTCTCGCGGTATCGGTGAACTGGGCGGCGGGACTGGATGAAGGCGAGATTCACGCTCAGATTGAACAGTCCGTCACAAATGGAATGGCGCGCGTGCGTCAAATTCTGGCTTTGGCACTGCCGGTCCTGTCGGCCGAGGCGCCATAGGGGCAGCCTGGCAGCTTGTCGATAGCCGAGCGAACTCGGATTCGGGTTGACAAGAGTGTGGTGCGATCGGTTTGTAAGCGACAATGCGTCACGTTCGTAGGGGCCGAAAATGCCGGAAACATTCGGTGCATAGTCGGATTTGGGGATTTCATCTGCAGTCTCGGCTTGGTTAGGCTGCGGTGGTGAGCATTTTTTTGAACAATAGTTCGACAGCGCCGATGCGCGAATGGGTGCGGCTGGCCGATGCGGCAATGGTGTTGCTTGCCGACGACACGACCGTGCTGCAGACCAGCGCATCCGTCGGCGATCTGTTGCAATTGCCACCTGGCGGCTTGATGGACCGCCGTTTTGCCGATGTGGTGGCGCCTTCCCGGCTCCAGCATTTCGCACAGGTCTGGAATGCACTGGATGACGGCGAAGCGGTCGAGTGCGATCTTTCGCTGATGCGTGGCAAGGCCGAAAAGCCGGTGCGGCTTCGTCTGACGCGCATCGGCAATGGCGAAACCATCGTCGAAATTCGCAAGCCGCATTTCCAGGCCGCTGCCAGCCGGCAACTGGCGGCGGCCATGCGCGCCATCAGCGACGGCCTGCTGGTGGTCGACGCCCAGGCGCATATCGTGGAGCTGATGCCGCCGGCCGAGCGACTGATCGGCTGGTCGCGACAGGAGGCGCTGGGGCGTCCTCACGATCAGGTCCTGACGCTGATGACGGCGGACGGAGAGCCTCTGGAAAGTCCGATTCTGTGGGCCTTGAGCGAGCGCTCTGCAAGGCACGTCACCGAAGATTGCGTCATCCTGGCCCGCGACGGCCGGAAATTGATCGCACGGTTGACGATCGCCTGCGTGTTCGGCAATGACGGGGTCGAAGGCGCGATGTGTGCGATTACCGACCTGACCGATCAGACCCTGTTGTCCGACGAACTCAACTATCGCGCTTCTCACGATTCGCTGACCGGCCTGCTGAACCGCGAGGAGTTCGAGCGGCGGGTGAAGCAGGCAGCCTGTGAGGTACAGGGCTCGCGGGCGCGCTATGTGGTCTGCTTCATCGATCTGGATCAGTTCAAGATCATCAACGACACGCTGGGGCACGCGGCCGGCGACGAGTTGCTGCGGCAGGTCAGCGCGATCCTGCGCGGACAGCTGCGCCTGACCGATGTGTTGGCCCGTCTCGGCGGCGACGAATACGGCGTCCTGCTGCAGCACTGCGACCTGCAGCGTGCACGCACCGTCGTCGACGAACTGCTCGGCAGCATCCGCGCCTTCCGCTTCGTCTGGGGCGAGCAGACCCATTCGATCACCTGCAGCATCGGCGTTTCGGTATTGGCGGCCGGCGAGAGCGCGGTGTCGTTCACCTTGTCGCAGGTCGATTCGGCGTGCTTTGCGGCCAAGGATGCGGGGCGTGACCGCGCGCGATTTGCCGGTGACAGCGACGAGGTGGAGCAACGCTACACCGAGATGGACATGGTGGGCCGGATCGCCAGCTCGCTGGAGCAGGACCGCTTCATGCTGATGGCCGAGGATGTGGTCAGCGTCAGCGATCCGACGCGGGTCGTCTACCGTGAGCTGTTGGTGCGCCTGCGGGGTGAAGACGGCAAGCTGGTGCCGCCATCCCGGTTCATCCCGCCCGCCGAGCGTTACTTTCTGATGAGTTCGATCGACCGCTGGGTCCTACGCACGACCTTGGACGGGCTCGCCGCACGCGAGGACGACGGCATCATCTATGCCTTGAATGTCTCAGGTCAGTCCATCGGTGATGAGAAATTTCTCGAATTCGCCGGTGCCGCGATCCGCTCCAGCGGGATCGATCCGCGGCGCCTGTGCATGGAGATCACCGAGACCGCAGCGGTGTCACGCCTCACCGATGCCGTGCACTTCATCCGTGAGCTTTCGAATCTCGGTGTGCGTTTCGCGCTCGATGATTTCGGCGCGGGCATGGCCTCGTTCTCGTATCTCAAGAATCTGCCGGTGGACTTCCTCAAGATCGACGGCAGCTTCGTGCGCTCGGTCGATGAAAGCCGGGTCGATCGCGGCATGGTCGAGGCGATCAACCGAATCGGGCACGAAATGAATCTCAAGGTGATCGCCGAGCACGTCGAGCATGAAGGTGTGCTCGAGATTCTGAAGAACATCGGCGTGGACTACGCGCAAGGCTGGTTCATCGCACCCGGCGCGCCATTCTGAGCCTGCACCGGCGCAGTCCACGCGCAGCGCGCGCGGCGGCAACAGGCTCTAAACTGTCGGCATGTCGAATGTTCGCGTGCTGTTGTCCGCTGTTCTGCTTCTGGGTGCCGCCCAGGCGCAGGCCGGTGTGCTGGTCTACGATTCGGCGAGTGCCGATGTCGAGCGCATCCGTGGCGAGCAGCGCGAGCCGCTGACCGCCAGCACCGACATCAAGAGCGGTGATGCCCTGAGCCTGGGTCCGCAGTCGCGCGCCCGACTGGAGTTCGCCCGCCACGGTTTCATCGATCTCGGATCCGACGCGCTGGTGCTGTTCGACCGGCTGCCGTTCGCCAGCTACGACGATGACCTGCGCACCGTGTTCCGCCTGCGTCAGGGCTATCTTCGAGTGGTCTGGAAGCATCCGCAGATTTCCACCAACTGGCCGATTTACATCTACATGGGCGATCAGCGGCTGACGCTCGGCAGCGGCGAATACTTCTTCGAGAACCTCAACGGTCGGCAGGTGGTCTGCGTGGCCAGCGGCCAGGCCAACGTGACCGAAGGCGAGGTCTACGACACCCTGGTGCCGCAGGCCTGCTACCGGCTCAACAAGGGTCTGCAGCCGGTCCGTATCCTGCGCGACAGCGACGACTGGGTGGCCATGCGCACCGCCTTCGGTGTGGTCGGCCTGCCCGGCGTGCAGGTGGCTTCGGCGCCGGCCGCTCCGGTCCCGGAGCCGCGGCGGCCCGGGCCGCAGACAAGCGCCCGTTCCGAACCCGTGGTGTCCGCGCCTGAGCGTTCACCGAGTCCGGCGGCGCAGGCTGCGCTGCCAGCGACTGCGCCAATCGTCGCACCGCCGCGTCGGCAGCCGGCCCCGGCAACGGTTCCCGCAGCCGTTCCGGCCGATCCGACGCCGCTGGCGGCAAGTTCCGCAGGCCCCTGGGCGCTGAGCGTCGTGGCGTTTCGGGACCGTGAAAAGTCCGAGGCGCAGGCGCTGCGTCTGCGCGGCGGCGGTTATCCGGCGGAGGTGCGCAGCGCCGAGGTCAAGGGCGCGCTGTGGTATCGCGTGGTCCTGCCGGGCTTCGGCTCGGCCGAGCAGGCCAAACGCCTGTCCTCCGAGATCGAGCAGCGCTTCGGCTACAAGAACACCTGGCCGGTTCGGCTCGGCGGACCCACCTGATCATTGCGGGCAGTGCCATGAACGATTTACGCCCTCTCCCTCCGGGAGTAGGCGGTACTCATCGGTTCGGCGCACACCCCATGTCCGTAGTCTTCTCATGGGAGGACTACTGGGGCGTATCGATTCGGTGAATCCGCTCTTGGGGCCGGGCTTTGATCGGTGAGTTCGAAGCCAGCCAGTCCAGCATCGCGTCGAGGTCCGAGCCTGCGACATCGACGTCGGTCCCGGCGCCGAGAAGCTCGAATCCATCGCCACCGCCCGCGAGAAAGTTATTGACCGTGACGCGGTAGTTGCGGGTGGCATCGAGCGTCGCGCCGCCGAGCCGAATGCTGTCGGGATCGATGCGCTGACCGATCGGCTGGCGCCCGTCCCAAGCGTAACTGAATCCGTCTGAAACCTGCAGCAAGGTGCTCTCGGCGCCCTCGCGCCACTGCGATTCCAGCAGGCGATGAATCTGAGCGCCGCTGAGCGTCATCGTCACCAGATTGTTGCCGAATGGCTGCGCGGTGAACACCTCACCCCAGCTGATCGGCACGCCTTGCTCGTTCTGCTCCCCGTAACCGAGATCGGCGCGGATGCCGCCCGGATTCATCAGCGCGATTTGTGCGCCGTGCTCGCGCGTGGCGGCGAGTTGGGAATCGGCGATGACATCGCCCAGCACGCTCTCACCGTGGACATTCGGCTGACGCGAAACCAGACCGCTGGCCTGACCGACCACGCGATTTGCCAACGGTGCCGCGAGCTCTTCGTATTGCCGGGCGATGGCGGTCACCACCGGGTCCGGAGTGAATGCCGGCCACTGCGGCGCCTCGGGCACGGCCGTGTTGACCACCGGCAGATTGCGCGCATGGGCGCTGAGCACCTCGCCACTGTTGCGATCCAGCACCAGATCGATGTCGCTGATCACGCGGCCGTAGGAAGCGGCGCTGGTCAGCAGGCGACCGGCGATCTGGCAGTTGTAGGCTTGATGCGTGTGTCCGCTGATGACCACATCGATCGCCGGATCGAGCCGCTGCAGGATGCCGACCGCCGGACCGGACAGGCCTTCGCAGGCGTCGAAGCCACCCTGGTTGTATCCGCCCTCGTGCAGCAGCAGCACGATCGCCTCCACACCCTGAGCCCGGATTTCCGGAACCAGCGCATTGGCGGTGTCGGCTTCGTCGCGAAACTCGAGGCCGGCGATCCCGCTGGCGGTCACCATGGCCGGTGTGCCTTTCAATACCTCGCCGATGAACGCCACGCCGATCGGGCGGCCGTCCACCTGAAAGCGCTTGATCAGGTAGGGCGGGAAGGCCGGCGTGTCCGATGCCTGTTCGGTCACATTCGCACCGAGGTAGCGAAAACGGGCACCGGTGAACGGACCCTTGACACAGGATTCGGTGCCCGGCGCGCCGGGTCCGCCGCAGCCGCCATTCTGGAGGCGGCGAAGCTCGTCGATGCCCTGGTCGAATTCGTGATTGCCGACGGCGCTGTATTCCAGTCCGAGCGCATTGAGTGCCTCGATGCTTGGTTCCTGGCGGAACAGCGCCGAGGTCGGCGGCGAGGCGCTGATCAGGTCGCCGGCGGCCACCACCACGTTCAAAGGATTCTGTGCCTTGAGCTCGGAAACGGCGCCCGCGAGATAGGCGACCCCGCCGGTCGGCAGCCTCAGCGTGGCCGAGGCATCGGAGGGGTCCGGAACTTCCAGCCCGCGGCCCGGCGGCGCCAGGTTGCCGTGAAAATCGTTGAACGCGATCAGCTTGATCGTTGCGGTCTGCGGCGGCGCGGGTGGCTGGCTGGCGCAGGCGGCGAGCAGCAAGGTCGCGAACGCGGTGAAGACGAGACCGGCACGGTACGGCAGGACGGTGGACGGGTTCAAGGGCAGGCTCCGATGACTGAACGACGATGGGAGCAGGTTCGAGGCTCCCGGTTTCAACTTCGAGACGGATCGGTGTCCGAATCGACACGGACGCCGAGCTGCCCGTCGACCAGACTCAGGCGCAACGCGTCTCCGGCCTGAACGGCCTGCACGGAACGCACCACCTGACCCTGCGCGTTGCTGACGATCGCATAGCCCCGTTCCAGCACCGCCTTCGGATTCACCGCCAGCAGCAAGGCTTCGGCGCGCGCGCGTCGTTGTTCGGCCTGCGCAAGGTTTCGCTGCTGTGCCCCATGCAAGGTCAATTGCAGGGATTCGAGTTCGCGCAGGGCCAGTCGCAGGCGCCGCTGCGGCGTTGCGGCGCGCAGCCGTGCCGAGGCGTTGCCGAGCCGCTCCGTGGCCCGCGTACGTCCACGCGTGAAGGCTGCGATCAGCCGCGCCTCCAGCTCGTCCAGCCGCTGTTCGTTCTGTTGCAGGCGCCGCTGCGGATGCGCACGGTCCAGCCGGGCCCGCAGCGTCTCCAGCCGTTCGCCGGCGACGCGACGCAGCACCGAATGACGCTGCGAGAGTGCGGTCTGCGCCTGCTGCACGCGGCTCAGCCAGTCCGCCACGCTCGGCGTCGCCAGTTCAGCGGCGGCGGTCGGCGTGGGCGCGCGCAGATCGGCGGCAAAATCCGCGATCGTGGTGTCGATTTCGTGGCCCACGCCGCAGATCACCGGCACGGCACAGGCGCGGACCGCGCGGGCCACCGCTTCCTCGTTGAATGACCACAGGTCCTCCAGGGAGCCGCCGCCGCGCACCAGCAGCACCACGTCCACCGCCACGCGGCGCGGCAACTGTTGCAAGGCTTTGATGATGGCGGGTGCTGCCGCCGTGCCCTGTACCGGCACCGGATACAGCGAAACCTCGGCCAGCGGAAAGCGGCGCTGCAGCGTGCTCAGCACATCGTGAACGGCGGCGCCGGTGGCCGAGGTGATCAGGCCGATGCGGCGTGGCACGGCCGGAATCGGGCGTTTCAGGCCGGCGTCGAACAGGCCTTCGGCCGCCAGGCGCCGCTTGAGTTCCTCGAATTCGCGCAGCAGCGCGCCGGTGCCGGCCGGCTCCATGTGTTCGACGATCATCTGCAGATCGCCGCGCGCCGCGTAGAGTCCGATCTGACCGCGGATCAGAACCTCGTCGCCCTCCTTGGGTTTGGGCAGCACCCGCTGGTTGGCGCCGCGAAACATCGCGCAGCGCAACTGTGCGCCGGAATCCTTGAGCGTGAAATACCAGTGCCCCGATGCCGGCCGCGAGAAGTTGGACAGCTCGCCCTGGACCCACAGCCGCGGCAGGTTGGCGTCCAGCAGCTGCCGCAGCAGTTCCGACAGTTCGGAAACGCTGTAGACGGTGCGCGGCGGCGCGCCGGTGGGGGAGCGGTCGGCGAGATCCATGGGCGAGTCGGGGAGAATGCTTTTATACTATCGCATGGTAGATAAACCTTTCCCCCAGAACTCCCCGCAGAACCGTCTCTCGATGCGCATTCAGCACGAAGCCCTGACTTTCGACGACGTGCTGCTGCTGCCCGCCTATTCGGACGTGTTGCCGCGCCAGGTTGACACCAGCACGCAGCTGACCCGCACGATCCGCCTGAACATTCCCCTGCTTTCGGCCGCGATGGATACGGTCACGGAAGCCAAGCTGGCGATCGCGCTGGCGCAGGAAGGCGGGCTCGGCATCGTCCACAAGAACATGACCGCGGCGCAGCAGGCTGCGGAAGTCCGTCAGGTCAAGAAGTACGAGTCCGGCGTGATCGTCGACCCGATCTGCGTACCGCCGAACATGACCATCGGCGAAGTCCTCAAGCTCACGCGTGACCACAGGATTTCCGGCGTGCCAGTGGTCGACGGCGACCATCTGGTCGGCATCGTCACCAGTCGCGACCTGCGTTTCGAATCGCGTTACGGCGAGCCGGTGTCGATCGTGATGACGCCGAAAGAGCGTCTGGTCACGGTGCATGAGGGCGCCAGTCGCGAGGAAGTCGTTGCCAAACTGCATCAGCACCGGATCGAGAAAGTGCTGGTCGTCAACGATCACTTCGCGCTGCGCGGCATGATCACCGTCAAGGACATCCAGAAGTCCAGCGACTTTCCGCGCGCCTGCAAGGACGAAAAGGGCAGTCTGCGCGTCGGCGCCGCCGTCGGCACCGGTCCCGAAACCGAAGAGCGCATCGCGGCGCTGGTCGAGGCCGGCGTCGATGTCGTGGTCGTCGATACCGCGCACGGTCATTCCAAGGGCGTGCTCGACCGCGTCAGCTGGGTCAAGCAGCAGTATCCAGACCTGCAAGTCATCGGCGGCAACATTGCCACGCCGGAAGGTGCGCTGGCGCTGGTCGAAGCCGGGGCGGATGCGGTCAAGGTCGGCATCGGTCCGGGGTCGATCTGCACCACGCGCGTGGTCGCCGGCGTCGGCGTGCCGCAGATCAGCGCCGTCATGGGCGTGGCCGAAGCGCTCGCGGGCATGGGCGTTCCACTGATTTCCGATGGCGGCATTCGCTATTCGGGCGATTTTTCCAAGGCGCTGGCCGCCGGCGCCAATGCGGTGATGATCGGTTCCATGTTCGCCGGCACCGAAGAATCGCCGGGCGAGGTCGATTTGTACCAGGGGCGTTCGTACAAGTCCTATCGCGGCATGGGTTCGCTGGGCGCGATGGCGCAGACCAGCGGCTCCAAGGACCGCTACTTTCAGGACACCACCACCGAAGTCGAAAAGCTGGTGCCCGAAGGCATCGAAGGTCGCGTTCCGTACAAGGGCCCGATGGCGTCGATTGTTCATCAGCTGATCGGCGGTCTGCGCGCCTCCATGGGTTACACCGGCTGCAAGAGCATCGACGAACTGCGCACCAAGACCCGCTTCAACAAGATCACCGCAGCGGGCATCAAGGAATCGCATGTGCACGACGTAACCATCATCAAGGAAGCACCGAACTACCGCGTCGAATGACGCCAGCCTCTCACCACACGATCGCCGGGAACCCGTAGATGGCGGATATTCATGCTGACCGAATCCTGATCCTGGACTTCGGCAGTCAGTACACCCAGTTGATCGCCCGCCGCGTGCGCGAACTCGGCGTCTACTGCGAGCTGCACCCCTGGGACATGGACGAGGCGGACATTCGCGCCTTTGCCCCCAAGGGCATCATCCTGTCCGGCGGCCCGGAATCGGTTACGGCCGAAAATTCGCCGCGCGCCGCGATGATGGTTTACGAACTCGGCGTGCCGGTGTTCGGCATCTGCTACGGCATGCAGACTATGGCCGCCCAGCTCGGCGGTGTGGTCGAAGCCTCGGACACGCGCGAATTCGGCTACGCCGAAGTCCGCGCGCGCGGACACAGCAAGCTGTTCCAGGACATCGAGGACCGCGTCAACGCCAAGGGCCACGGCCTGCTCGACGTCTGGATGAGCCATGGCGACCGTGTCGTGCAATTGCCGGAAGGCTTCTTCGCCTGCGGCCAGACGCGTGACGTACCGCTGGCCGCGATGGCCGACGACGAGCGCCGCTACTACGGCGTGCAATTCCATCCCGAGGTCACGCACACCACGCAGGGCGCGCGCATTCTGTCGCGTTTCGTGCACGACCTCTGCGGCTGCGGATCGAGCTGGACGCCCGGCAAGATCATCGACGACGCCATCGCGCGAGTGCGTGAGGAAGTCGGCGGCGGCAAGGTCCTGCTGGGACTGTCCGGCGGCGTCGACTCATCCGTGGTAGCCGCCCTGCTGCACAAGGCCATCGGCGACCAGCTCACCTGCGTGTTCGTCGACCACGGCCTGTTGCGCCTGGACGAAGGCGATCAGGTGATGCGCGTGTTTGCACAGCACCTCGGCGTCAAGGTCATCCGCGTCAACGCCGAAGATCGCTTCATGCAAGCGCTCGAAGGCGTGGACGACCCTGAAGCCAAGCGCAAGGTCATCGGCGGCCTGTTCATCGACGTGTTCGACGAAGAAGCCACCACGCTCACCGAAGTGGATTACCTGGCTCAGGGCACGATCTATCCGGACGTGATCGAATCCGCCGGCAGCAAGACCGGCAAGGCCCACGTCATCAAGAGCCATCACAACGTCGGCGGCCTGCCGGCGCACATGAAGCTCAAGCTGGTCGAGCCCTTGCGCGAACTGTTCAAGGACGAAGTGCGCAAGATCGGCGTGGAGCTCGGCCTGCCGCGCGAGATGGTCTACCGCCACCCGTTCCCCGGACCCGGTCTGGGCGTGCGCATCCTCGGCGCCGTCACGCAGGACGCCGCCAACAAACTGCGCAAGGCCGACGCCATCTTCATCGAAGAACTGCGCAAGGCTGATCTTTATGATCAGGTCAGCCAGGCCTTCGCCGTGTTCCTGCCGGTCAAGAGTGTCGGCGTCATGGGTGACGGCCGCCGCCACGAACCCGTCATCGCTCTGCGCGCCGTCGAAACCATCGACTTCATGACTGCCCGCTGGGCGCACCTGCCGTACGAACTCCTCGACGTCTGCGCCCGCCGCATCGTCAACGAAGTCAACGGCATCTCCCGCGTCGTCTACGACATCTCCGGCAAGCCGCCGGCGACGATCGAGTGGGAATGATTCAGACCCCTCCGAACGCCGCCGAATTTACGCTGAAGTACGATATAACCAACTGAAAACAAAAATAAATTCATTCTGTGCCTATCGACATCTATCGGTGGGCATAGATGGCGTTTGGCGGCCTCGCTGACGGGCCTCGCCCCCATTGATCAACCGGAAAAGCGAAAGTGTTGTGGTCAAGTAATTTCGGACACCCCGATAGGGGAATCAGGCGGTTGCCATTTCGTAGTGGGTGGGAGCTCGATAGCCGAGCGTGGAATGGAGCCGGACGCTGTTGTAGAAGCCGACGATGTAGTCGGTGATGTCAGTGATGGCTTCAGCGTGATTGGCATAGTCGCGTTGCCAAACCCGTTCCATCTTCAGATTCAGGAAGAAGCGTTCCATGACGGCGTTATCCCAGCAGTTGCCCTTGCGGCTCATGCTGGCGACGAGGTGATGAGCGGCGAGCAGCCTGCGGTGGTCGCCGCTGGCATATTGACTCCCGCGATCCGAATGCACGATGAGCCCAGGCTTGGGCCGGCGCACGGTGATAGCCATCTGCAGGGCGGTGCAAACCAGGTCGGCTGTCATCGTCGGCGCTATCGCCCAGCCGACGATCTTGCGTGAATACAGGTCCAGCACCGCCGCCAGATAAAGCCAGCCGCTGCGGGTCCGGATGTAGGTGATGTCGGAGACCCAGGCACGATCCACGGCGGGGGGATTGAACTGGCGTTGCAGGAGATTATCGGCGATCGGCAGGTCATGCCGGCTGTCGGTGGTGTGCACGAACTTGCGCCGCCACTTCGGCCGCAATCCGTTCCGTTTCATCAGTGTACGCACGCGGTGGCGGCCCAGCGTGAAGCCTTGCATGCGCAGCGCCGCCCGCAGCCGCCGGCTTCCGTAGCTGCGGCCACTGGCCATGAACGCAGCCTTCAGGTGAACGCTGGCCACGCATACTGCGGGCCGGCGCTGCTGGGCGGCATAGAACCCCGAGCGGCTGACCGCCAGTACCCGGCACATCT